>JAFGPL010000288.1 GCA_016936215.1 Bacteroidales bacterium | reverse complement strand
TTTTTAACTTCTACCTGAGGATTATAGCTAAGGATGTAGTTCTCTGTGGAACTGGCCTTAACTGTAGATACTCCTGCAAATGAAAATGGTAGTAGAAATGGTGGATTGGTATCTCCAGTTATAATTATTGCAATATTGCCGCCCGCCGAATATGTTATATCTGAAACAATTGTGCCCTTTATTTGATTGTCACTTATACGCTCAAACTGTATAAACCCGGGAGTTCCAAAAGTTATCGGATATAAGACTGATAAATTTTCACCCAACAATGTTATGATCTTAGATTCACCTGAATATCCAACCATATTCAAGGTAGATGGGTTTGCACCCGTTATCTGACATACCCCCAACACGGTGATTGTTATTTCATTTGAGTAGGCAGTTAATGTGCCACTTGTAACTTTTCGGCGAAAACGAGTTGTTTGCGTCAGAGCCGGGCAAGAGTAGGTGAGTGATGTGGCTCCAGTGATAGAACTCCATGTACTTCCATTATTAGTTGATTTGTGCCACTGATAACCATAATTTCCACTACCACCGGAAGCCGAAGAAGAATTTGCAAAGGTCCCTGGAGATTGATTGTTACCAACTGTAGTTTGGGAAATACTTATAGTACCACCTGATAATTGTGTAGTTGTGCCAGAACCAATATTAACCGGAACACTACGTAAGGTTGTACCATTCGACATTATTCCAAAGCCCGCAGTCATGGCACCAGGGTATGTTGACCGGTTAACCAATGTAACCTTTAATTGTGTCGAATTCGTTTGTATTACCTGCAAAAATGGGGGAGTACTAAACGATAAGGAACAACCTCCACTCATACCAAATGTCAGGTATTTAACTTCTCCTTCATACCCGGCAAAACTTAATGTCGATGGGCTAATACTATTAATCTGACATTGAGCATTTAAATTTGATGTTTCCAAGGACAACAGTCCTGTAAAAATAATTATTAGGATAAGGGCTTTATTTAGTTTCATAGCAGGGTGTTTTTTCAGTTAAGGCCTCTTTTTAGTTACCAGTCCCTTCTGTATAGTGATATTCATTTTTCTGCAGAATATTTTCGTCATGATCCTTTATGTATTTTAATCTGCCAAAATCATCGTACTCGTAATAGGTGGTGATACCATTGGGGTCGGTTTGGGAGGTCATACCAATAAAGGGTTTATAAGTGTAAGTGGTGATCATGGTTTTATCTGAAGCCACGCTGTTTCGCAAATTATTATTGAATTGGGTCCAATTGACATTTGGAAGGGTACTAATGCTACTTAACAAGCTTTCCAATGTGGTAAAGCCTTGAGGTAAAGAAGCCGTAATATGATTCATTAAAGTAGCGTTATTCATATTGTCAGCTATTACAACCAGATACCTGTCATTGTAACCCCAAACATAACTTGATGGGTTACCATTGGTTGAAACGTATTCAAGAGGGTTACCATTAGTAGAATAACTTTTTATTTCTTCTTTAAGTATATATTCATTGCCAGATGGCTTCACTTCCAATTCGAATACCTGAGCTGGCATAAGAATTTTTTTAGTCCCAACAGTAAATTCGTTATAATCGACTTTGAATCCATTAGTGATAATGCCATCGACCGATGTAGTGGCTTTTATTACTGGAGTAATGATGTTTTTGGCCAACATCTTTTGAATTATTGTTGGAGTTGCTCCATTTGATGCAACTTCTGGGTAAAAAAAACGGCTCTCTATTCTTCTTTTCTGACTGTCTATTGTAGTTTTGGTAATTAACTGGTCCCTTGTATTGTAGGAATATCCTTCTCCATTTGAATAGACTCTCCCTTCGGAAGTATAAATATCTGTATTCTTGCTAATTAATTTTGAGATTCCCAAGACGATTGGTTGAGGAACCAAATATTCATAAACCCGACAATATTTTGGATAATAGTCATTTGGATAAGCATGATTATACGTTTTATTGTATATCGTATAATAATAATTCGTCCAACCAAAGGTTTCTTTTTTCACCATTACGTATTTTGAATCCTTTGGATCTACTATTTGAGGGTCATATTTATAGTCTAGTTGTTCCAACAACTGATTATATCGATAGTCTTTTGGATTATAAACAATCGTATGACCATAATAGTATGGCTCTTCCATAAACATATCGTCTGATTCATTCCCTAATAGATCTGTACCATGGTCTGTCCAATTATATTTATAAACTGTTTTCCCAGTTGTGTTTTCAGGAGAATAATTAGAGCCTGCTTCGATATCTCCATGATATACAGTAACCTGAGAATACAACACTGGAGGTCGCCCGTTTAATATCTTTCGAAAATTGGAGGCGCTAAAAGTACATTCCCATTTATACTGTAAATTATCAAAAAATGGATTTGGAAATGGTATTTGCTCCCCACTCTCAGATAGGCCTAATACCATGTACTTTATAGAAGGGAGAGTCATTCCCGAGCTATACCTGGTATAACTCATATAGGTCAATATGTTTGGGTCAACCACTACTTCACCAAGTCCAGTGTGTTGATTTGCATTCGAATAGGTTGGACCATATAATTCCCCATATGTTTTTCCGTATTTGAAGCTCATGATTTTCGCAACAGAACCTGTACGGGAGTAATTTGTGATTTTCCTGATTCGAAATCCGCCAGCATTAACTTTTCTTCGGTTATCGCGATTAAGAATAAAATTTCCGTTTGCATCTGTTGAAGTTAAAAATTCATGGTTCTCAAATTTGAAGTCTGTATAACCACCTGTTGGGAAGGTTAGCTTGGATAGAACTCCATGAGATTCCGGGCTGCTTGGATTCCTGAAATCATAATTTCTCGATGCTAATTTAACTTTGTCATATGGACAGAGGTCTTGATCTGTTTTTAAAACTGATGAAGCAATTGTGGTATTAAGAGCGTTATAATACTCAACATCAAAACCAACAAAAAAGTTAAAATTTGCCACCTCATAGCTTGTGCCACTATTATTTAAGTTTCCCCAATGATCAGTTCCAGTAAATCCATTGATTGAAGAATAATCACAACTGTATACCAGAGTGCTGTCTGCAGTATCAAATCCTTTTATTAAGATTTTTTTTAATTTTGCTAGTTTAATATTTGAAGAGCAATTGTTTAATATAGATTTAATGTCTTTTTCAAGCACAATCTCTCTGATTAACGTAGAACCATTCTTAATCTCAATCTTATTAACATAATTGTAGGTTGTGGTTAAATTTGATGTGGAATTCGGATTCTGATAAATAAACGATATGTTAGTATTGCCGTAATGAACTGAGGTAAGTAGTTTCATTCTAAATGAATAGGTGGCAGAATTTGCAGTATTTATAATTCCCGCGGCACTTTCTGTTGATTGAATATGATGTGTTCTGTAAACAGAAATTTCTGGTTCCGGACATGTCAGAGGTCCTTGGATCAAATAATCATAACTAAATATTATGGGTTCACCAGTATTGGGTAAGTCTATTCGGGTAAGTTGCCAGGAAATAAATCTATTAGAGTATTTGTTAAAGGGAATAATGCAGGGGATATCGCTCCCATCAAATGTGTATTTCACTCCATCCTCGTCAATGATTGTGAAAGAGTAGATATTCGCATAATCATAGTTGCACGTTATTTTTAACTGACGACCATTTGAGGTAGTATATTCTAAAATTCCGTCAATTTTTTCTATCGAAAAATCAAAAGATGTGCCATTAGGCAGAACACCATTGAATTTGTCATGAGCGAAATTGTAATTTGTAAGGTCTATAGGGGTACTAGAGTTAGCAGGATAATATAAATCATCTAGTAAATCTTGTTCTATTGAAAAATCTTTCAACTCATCAGGGCAGAATTCAATTGATCTTGATATGCTACTATGCACAGAAAGGCCCCACCCGTGTCCATAAACGTCATAATTGTAGCCTGGTTTGATGGGACTAGGATAATATTTTAATATCAAGGGCAGTTTATAATTTCTATGGTTGATTTCATATAAGGGAATTGAAATGTCTGGGACACCAGTTGAATAATTTATAGAATACTCCCCATACTGCTTAAACGCTTCAGCCTGAGGAGATGTGGGTATGGTTAGTTCCAGAGGTTGAACCCCCTGCCCTAATAGGTTGCTAGCTATTAATAAAACCAACATAACTATTTTTAAACCTCTTTTCATATTTTAGTTTATTAAATATCACTTATAACTTATGGGTGTATAGGGTGTATACCATTTACATACTTTTTGTCATATATTCAAAATATTATCAATTAGAATTCTAATCAAAGAGTTGAGTTGCTTAGAATTTTAATGTTACAATGGTAAGGTATACAGTAAAATCCCTAATTTGTGTCTTAATAGAAAATACCTTGAACAAAAATCAAATTCTTCATTCAACAGATTTACTATCTACCATTTAGTGTTATATAGATTGCCTTCTGCGTGTTAAAAAGTATCATAATTCGATTCTTACTGCAATCCACAAAAACAAAGCACAAGATTTTATTTATCTTTTAG
>JAFGPL010000025.1 GCA_016936215.1 Bacteroidales bacterium | reverse complement strand
TCCTCAAAAAGGTCATTTACGCATGGTAAACTCCCCTTTTTCGGACTTTACGCGCCTCGTCTGCAAACTTTAAAGAACAGCCACACGGCTTTATGGACAAACACTAAATATACTTTATTACGACACTTTGAAATATTAATTTGAAAATTTGCTGCTATATTCTAATTTTTTGTATTTTTATGAAACAAGCAGGCAATTAATTCTCATGATGGGACAAAAAATTCAGCATAACTGAGACCTGTAATTGAATTAACTTGCTGTCAGAATATTAACAGTTGAAAAAAACAAAATATGAAAGCTTTTAAAGTCGAAGCAACTGAATTTACACCCCGGGTTAATCTTGACAGGGACAATATTCCTTTTAGCATTTCAGGGGTTTCAAGGCCTGAAAATGCAAGCGAGTTCTACGAACCATTAATCGAATGGCTGAAAGGTTACAAGAACAATCCGCTTGATATCACCAGGGTAGATTTTCATTTCGACTATTTTAATACCTCATCGCTCAAATATTTTCTGATAATCCTGTCACAGTTTAAAGACATTGAAGATGCGGGGAAAGATGTGCGGATAACCTGGTATTACGACGAGGAAGACGATTCGATGCTCGAAGCCGGGAAAAACCTCGAAGAACTCAGCGAACTGCATTTTAATTTTCAGACAAGCGAATAGCTTTACTTGTTATAAATGCTCCCTGCTGACTTAAAGGTTCATTAAATCACCTGTGCTAAATCAGAAAAACCCGGCGATATTACTTTGTTAACTGTTGCTCTGGACATTAGAAACCCCTGAAAAGAAATCCACCCAAGATTGTTAATAACTTGTTTATAAAAGAAATTAAATTGTTTACAAAACGAATTCCATTCAAAAAATCGGATGAGTTATTAAATACTACTTTTGGAGTTTCGATTGGATAAAAATATTTATAATTGCATTTATTCTTTTCATATTTTATATAGTTCAAATGGGAAAAATCATAGCTCTGGCAAATCAAAAAGGCGGTGTGGGAAAAACCACCACGGCAATTAACCTGGCGGCAAGCCTTGCTGTTTTGGAGAAAAAAGTATTGTTGGTTGATGCAGACCCGCAGGCAAATGCAACATCGGGACTTGGTTTCGATGTAAAAAATGTCAAAACCAGCATTTACGAGTGTTTAATAGATGAAGTGAACCCCGCAGACATCATTTTAAACTCTGAAATTGAAGGACTGGACCTGATACCGTCGCATATTGACCTGGTAGGTGCTGAGATTGAAATGCTTAACATGCCCAACCGGGAGCGGATGTTGAAAAATGTGCTTGAAAAAGTTGCCGGTCCTTACGATTTTGTATTGATAGACTGTTCACCATCACTCGGGCTTATCACCGTTAATGCGCTTACGGCTGCCGATTCGGTGCTGATACCTGTTCAGTGCGAATACTTTGCACTCGAAGGGCTTGGCAAATTGCTTAATACCATCAAAATAATCCAGGGCAGGCTAAACCCTGACCTTGAGATAGAAGGTTTTGTACTAACGATGTACGATGCCAGGCTGAGGTTGTCGAACCAGGTGGTGGAAGAGGTAAGAAAACATTTTCAGCAAATGGTATTTGAGACAATTGTTCAACGAAATATTAAACTCAGTGAATCCCCCAGCTTTGGGAAACCTGTGGTAACATACGATGCCGAGTCAAAGGGGTCTATCAACTATCTGAACCTGGCCCGCGAACTGCTGCAAAAGAATAATGCAACCATTATGAGTAACGAAGAAAAAATAATCGAATAATTGAGATGGCGACTAAAAACGTATTAGGCAGGGGATTGGGCGCCCTGATAGAAAACGAGGGCGAGAAAGAAACAGCACCGGCAAGGATGAGTACCGGAATAGAAATCCCGGTAAAAAAGATCGTAACAAACCCTTTTCAGCCGCGTACCAGGTTTAATGATGAAGCCCTTGAAGAGCTTGCAGATTCAATAAAGCAGGTTGGAGTCATCCAGCCTATCACGGTGCGAGAAACAGAAGATGGAAATTACCAGCTTATAACCGGTGAGCGAAGGCTTCGTGCATCAAAACTTGCAGGTGTTGAAAAAATCCCGGCATATGTGCGCAGCGCAAACGATAACGACCTGCTCGAAATGGCGCTGGTTGAAAATATACAGCGCGAAGACCTCGATGCCATAGAGATAGCCATAAGTTTTCAGAGACTGATTGATGAATGCAGCCTTACCCAGGAGAGCCTTAGCCAGCGCGTTGGAAAGAAAAGGGCCACGGTGACAAATTATCTGCGCCTGCTGAAATTACCTGCAGAAATACAACTTGGCATCAGGGAAGATAAAATATCTATGGGACATGCACGGGCCATTATTACCATCGAAGACCCCAAAGAGCAGTTGAACCTCTATTTTAAAATCGTGAAAGACGGGTTGTCTGTAAGGAAAGTTGAAGAACAAGTCCGAAAACTATCGGAAAAGAAAGATGAATTGCCTGAAGCCGAAACCGGTGAAGCAAAACTTCCGGCTTCATATGAAGAGCTGAAAGACCACCTCCAGGAGTTTTTTAAAACAAAAATAAATTTCAGCAGAAATACCAAAGGGGCAGGTAAAATCGTTATATCTTTCAAATCGGATGACGAACTCGAGCGGATTATCGCGATTTTCGACAGTTTAAAAACCTGATGAGCAACAGAAAAGACTTATTTTGCAATGCCGTGTTATGCCTTAAATCTGTTTTTATTGGCATATTAATTTTGTTAAGCAGTTATCATAATTCATACTGTCAGGAAGATCCGTCACTTCAGGATACCATAAAAATAAAGCACCATTCCCCCCGTGCTGCCATCGTTTTATCGGTATTGGTGCCGGGCATGGGTCAAATTTATAACGGTAAAATTTGGAAAGTGCCAATAATATATGCTGCAGAAGGCACTGCGCTTTATTTATATAATTTTAACCAGGTACGTTATAAAAAAATTCTTAATTACTTAGAAAGCGATACCTTTGATGAAAGCCAGAGGTATGAGGTTTATGGCCGTAGCCTGGGAGGGTCGGTGCTTCCCAGGGCAAGAGATTTTTTCAGGAAAAACCGCGATTACAGTATCTTATTTTTTGGAGGGGTATATGTTTTGAATATCATTGATGCCCTCGTTGATGCCCATTTTTTTGAGTACGATATTTCTGATGACCTGTCATTAAACATCCAGCCTGTATATTATTCACCCGAAATTAAAGCCGGGGGGCCCGGGCTTCAGTTGGTTTTTACTTTCTGACTTCACATTTTATTATCATTTTTTATTTTATAAATAATTGATATTCTTTTTTTTGTCATACATTCAGGCCTAGTTGTTAAGAAAAAATACTACTTTTCACTGTCAAATTTGTTAATATCGTAACCTGTAAGGAAAAAATCAAAAATTAAATTACAAACATGATTATTATGCGGTACACTAAAATCATAACAATCTGCACACTTATCGCCATTATGGGATTAACCCATGCCCAGGAGCCTGATTCCATTGACCTTTCTTTCGATGATCCCGGAGGGGTAGAAACAAATTTTGATGCCAATCTCGACAGTCTGCAGGAGTTGTGGTATGTGGGAGAATCGGTTGACACCATAGAAACAGTCGCCGAACCCGAAGAAGAAATGCCGCTGCTTACCGATGAATTGCTGATGGAAAGATTATCTAAAATTCCAAGCGTGGTGCCGCTGTCGTATAATACAATCGTAAGAAGGTACATCGAAATGTATACGGGAAAAAGGGCTGAACTTGTGAAAAATATGCTTGGTCTTGCCGATTATTATTTTCCGGTATTTGAAGATATCTTCGACTATTACCAGGTACCTGTAGAACTTAAATATCTTTCAATCATAGAATCTGCGCTTAACCCGAGGGCATATTCGCGTGCAAGGGCGGTAGGCCTGTGGCAGTTTATGTATGGCACCGGAAGGTTGTATGGGCTTACGGTAAATTCGCATATAGATGAGCGCATGGACCCTATAAAGTCAACACATGCTGCAGCAAGGTTTTTAAAAGACCTTTACAAAAGATATGGCGACTGGACCCTTGCCATTGCTGCATATAACTGCGGTCCGGGCAATGTAAACAAGGCAATACGCCGTTCGGGGGGCAAGACCAATTACTGGGACATCTATTTTTATCTTCCCCGTGAAACAAGGGGTTATGTGCCGGCATTTATTGCAGCCACTTATGTCATGAATTATTATTCCGAACATAGTTTTGTCCCCGCAAAAATTGACCTTCCATTGGCAAGTGATACGATTATGGTGACAGAGCCACTTCATTTTCAACAGGTGGCCAATGTATTGAGTGTTCCGCTAAAGCAGATCAGGGATATGAACCCGCAATACCGCGTGGATATTATACCGGCATCACTTTCAAAACCAATGCCTTTAAAACTTCCCGACACACTTGCCCTGGCTTTTATAGACCATAGCGATTCGATTTATGCATACCGTGATTCGGTTTATTTCAACAGCAATAACCTTAGTGTAAGCCCGACACGATACAGCCACAGCAGTTATGCACATGTGCCCCCAGGTGATAACATGGCAGCGGTCCACTATAAAGTAAAACCGGGCGATAACCTCGGGTATATTTCTGAATGGTACAATGTAAGGATTTCCGACCTGCGTTACTGGAACAATATTCGCAATTACAACATCAGGGCAGACCAGAAGCTCGTTATCTATGTGCCTAAAAGCAAATTGTCAAAATACAGCAATATCAATAACATGTCGTTTGCTGAAAAACAGCGCATGATTGGAAAAGAAGTTAGCCCCGGCACCTCATCAACAACATCATCATCAGTTCAGCCTGCGGTATTGGACAGTAGCAATTATATTTATTATACTGTTCGTGAAGGGGATACGCTTTGGGATATTGCCAAAAAATTTCCCGGTGTTTCGGACCAGGATATCAAAAGGCTCAATAACATTACCGATGTAAGCAAGATACGGCCCGGGCAGAAATTGAAAATTAAGCCAAAAGCATAACCACCAATAGGTTTTTCATGAAACCCTTTAGAATATTGTTGTTTTTACTGTCTGTATTTCTGGTGCTTTTTGCTGTCGCACTTTATTATCCGGAGCGGGGTATCCGGTTGGGTAAGAATTTTTCGCTTCACTTCATCTCTTCAGATGACATTTTTGGCAATGATTCTCTGCAATATGCAGATATTTCAGACATCATAAACAATGAAGCGCTCATCAGCGACTCGTTGATTTCAACAATGGCCGCTATGGAAAGCGATTCAGGTACCTTAGCCCTTTCGGATACATTGCGGGCAAATGCCGACAGTTTAAAGAAAAGCATTACCCGTATTGAGTTCCCGGAAAATGACAGTACCATTTTGTATAAAGTGTTTAAAGCACTGAGGAGAACAAAAGATACGGGAGGTATCGTAAGGATCATGCATTACGGTGATTCGCAGATAGAGGGAGACCGTATGACATCGCTCATCCGTAACAGGCTGCAGAAGAAATTCGGTGGCCACGGCGTGGGGCTTGTCCCGGTTTCGCACCTTTACGATTTTTCTTTCTCCGTTACGCAGCAAACATCAGACAACTGGTATCGCTATGTGCAATACGGTAACCGTGATACTTCAATTAAGCACTCAAGATATGGTCCCCTCTCGGTTTTTTGTATGTTTTCCCCGGCCATCACAGATAGTTCCTCTGCAGATACTGCTACACATAAAGCATGGATTGATTTCAGCGAATCGTCTTATGCTTACCAGAATACCAAATCGTTTTCACAATGCAGGGTTTTCTATGGTCATAACAGCGAACCTTTTCTTTATGAGATATTGTTAAACAATGAACGTTATGATGCTGATATTGCAGTACCCTCGAAATCTGTTAAAGAGCTGCAATGGAAGTTTAATTCACCGCAGAAAAACCTGCGCCTTGTTTTTTCCGGCAGGACAAGTCCCGAAATTTATGGCATCGCCCTCGATCCGTTAAGAGGGGTGGTGGTTGATAATATTGCCATGCGAGGTTGCCCGGGGGTCTTTTTCTCCACGAGCGATAAAGATGTTTTGAAAGCCATGTTTAAAAAGCTGGATGTAAAACTCTTTCTGCTCCAGTTCGGGGGTAATGTTGTACCCAATATTGTGGATGATTACAGTTATTATGAAAAATGGTTCTACCGGCAGTTAACTACCATTAAAGAAGTTTGCCCGGGGGCTGCGATCATTGTCATCGGCCTGTCGGACATGTCGGTGAAAGAGAAAAACAGGTATGTCACTTACCCCAACCTCGAAAAAGTACGCGATGCCTTAAAGAGTGCTGCTTTCAGGGCAGGGGCCGGATTCTGGGACATGTACAGGGCCATGGGTGGCTACAATTCAATGCCAAGCTGGGTGTTTGCCGATCCGCCGCTGGCAGTGAAAGATTTTGTGCATTTTAACCCAAGGGGGGCTGTCATCATTTCGCAAATGTTTTACAATGCTTTTATCTTTGAATATAACAGGTATGAAAACCTGGTGCAGAAAAAAGCTGAGTAGCCAGGAATGTATAATAATGTTCAGTAAAACAGTGAGATTGAAATTTCTTATAATTGCAGGTGTTATAATATCTTTTTTATGCCATGATACTTTTGCGCAACAGGAATACTACCCCTTCGAGACAGCTTCGTACCCGTTTGTTGACAGCCGTAAAAATACATTTATCATTCCTTCCGACAGCAATGCCTTCAGAGAGTTCTATTTAAAATTCAACAACCTTCTTAAATATGGCGTGGGACAGGTAAACATTGTCCATATCGGCGGGTCACATATTCAGGCTGATGCTTATACCCACCGAATGAGGAAGCGTTTTAACATGCTTATGCCCGGGATTACAGGACCACGGGGTTTTATTTTTCCTTACAGCATTGCGCAGACAAACAATCCGTTGAATTACAGTGTGAAATATTCCGGAAACTGGACCATGTGCAAAAACACAATGAGGGATGAAACATGTCCACTGGGGCTTTCGGGGTATTCTGTTACAACTACCGATTCATCAGCCTCGCTTAATATCTGCCTGAACAGGGATTCTTCCATGAGGTTTGAATACAACAGGTTGAAACTTTTTCATCCAAACACAATGAGGGACTTTAAAGCTGTGATCCTGCCCGAAGGCCATTGCAAAATGCAGCTTCGGAATGAGAAGCTCGGGTTTACAGAATACTATTTTGATGCATATCTTGATAGTGTCACCCTGTTCCTTCAGAAAACCGATACGCTGCAAAACAGGTTCGAACTATATGGTATGTCTTTCGAGAGCGACGACCCCGGCATTGTTTATCATGCAGTGGGTGTCAACGGCGCTAAGCTTGAATCGTTTTTGAGGTGCAGGCTTTTGGAACAACACCTCGTGGCGCTGAAACCCGATATGGTTGTTGTTTCCATTGGCACAAACGACGGTTACACGCGCAGGTTCGACACCGAAGGATACAGAATAAGGTATGCTGAACTTATTGCCCGTATAAGAAAAGCATCGCCTGAAGCTGCCTTATTGCTGACAGTGCCCAATGACAGCTATCTGTACAGAAGATATATGAACAGGAATACAGAAAAAATGCAGCACGTGATCATGGGGCTGGCAAAAAAACATAACACCGGCGTGTGGGATTTCTATAACCTGATGGGCGGGTTGAATTCGGTGCAGGAATGGTACAATGCAGGATTGATGAACGGAGACCATGTACATTTCAGCAAACAGGGTTATATCTTTAAAGGAGACCTTTTTTTTACTGCCTTTCTGAATACATGGGAGAAATTTTTAGAAGCAGGGGAATAAACTAAATACTATTTTGGGTTTATATTTATCATCTTTGCTAACTTTATTAACTTAATAAGTTCGGAAAAAAAGGGAAATCATGAAAATAAGAACCGTCTTTTTAAATCTTTTCCTCATTCTGTTATTTTTTGGTTGTAACCAGGATAAAAAGAACGTAATTCAGTTCCTGGAAGCTGAATCAGGAAAGTACATTTCTATGCAGGAGATGCACGATAAGGATGCTTCGGGTGGCAGATATCTGCAGATGAAAGACGCAGGTGATGTAAAGTGGGATGTATCAGTTCCCGAAAAGGCTTATTATAAGGTGGAAATGCAATACCGTTCACCCTCGGGAGATAAAGAACAAATGTTGCAGATAAATGATAAGATCATACCCGTTGGATTTGGTATTTCAAATCAATGGAAGCTATGGTCGCAGGATTTCAGGCTCGATTCAGGTAAAAACACGATTGTTCTGAAAAAAGACTGGGGGGAAATGGATATTGATTTCATTGCTATTAAACCTGCGGAACTTCTATACGATATTACCCCTTTAAATCTCACATTTTATAAAAATCATCCACGGGATTTGGTTATCAAAATAGACAATTATCACCAGCCTGTGCAAAAAATAAGCATTGATAGTGTGGCTGTTTCCTTCAGTATAAAGCCTTACCCTTACCAGGAATATGCTGTCTGGGCAGAGATAGGGAATGCAGCGCTGACCGGGTTTGCAAACGGAAGGCACAATTTTACTGTGGATATTGTTACTACTAAGCTTGTTGGGAATATTTTAATTGACAATACTCCTGCCCCGTCAGACCTGATTATCGTTGCCCCTGATGTCAGTCATGGATCTTCTGTCATACTGAAAATGCCAGGGAATAAAAACATGATGATAGACTGCGGCCAGGGATGGGTAAGGGACAGTGTGCTGATACCTTTGCTCGAGCGCCATCATATTGACACCATCCATACATTTATTATTACCCATTACCACGACGACCATATGGGTGGAGACAGCGGGCGGACTATTCTAGAAAGGTTCCATGTAGAAAAGTTTTTTGACTATAGAACTTACCCCTCGGGATTTTCATGGGTAGAAAACGGGGTTTCTTTCAAGGTGCTGAACAGTTATCCCGATGGCAATGATGAAAATACCAGGTCGCTGGCGCTTAAAATCAGTTATAAAGATTTTGTCTATATCCACAGCGGTGACATCTACGGAATAAACCAGCAAAGGATCAGAGAGCAATTTCCCGATGACATCAGGGCGCATGTTTACTATGCAAATCATCATTTTCATGGTTCATTAGATACAGGATACCTTCGGGCTGTAAATCCCGACCTGGTGATCGTACAGGCACAGGAAGCCATTTATGCAAGATATGCTTACATGGTAAATTATAAGAAAGAGACAGTGGATTATCTCAACCGGCACAGGCCTGTTAAGGTTGAAACAATGCCTGTAATAGAAACCGGCATGGTGGTGCTGAGGATTAATAATGCTGACGAGTGGTGGTATGAGACCTATAAAGACCAGGATTTTGCTGTAATTCCGGGGTTTTAACGGGTGGTCAGAATTTCTGCAGCATGCTTATAAAAACACCCGTTTCGCCAATGCTGTTTAAAGCAAAGTCTATCCGCAGCATTTTGTCGTAATAGGTTACAAGGTCAAGACCTGCACCTGTTGAGTAAAGCGCCTTGTTAACAAGGTTATTTCCATAGTTTTTGTAACTGTCATTATAATTATATGCATACCCCGCATCAAAAAACAGGTTGAGATAAGAAGAGAGGTGAATTTTATTAAACTGCCTGAAGGACAGAAAATTAAGTTTGAAGATTCTAACAGGCAATAATTCGAATTTTAGGGTTGAACGGTAAAGCAGATAATTATAGCCATCCATAACATACTTTTCATATCCTCTTAAAAAATCATCATATCCAAAACCAACCAGGGCAATGTATGGGACAGTATTTTTACCTGCAATCTGCATTTTAAGACCTGCATTTGCGTACCATCTTTTGCCGAGGGTGAAAAACCTGTGGTATCCCGTACGCAGTTCAATTTTGTTAAAACTATTGCTCAGCAATCCCGACGAGGTAAGGGTAAAAGTGAACAAACTTCCTTTAAGCGGGTAGTATTTAAGATCGGTGCGGTCGTTTTCAAAAAAATATATAAGCGTAAGAAATTCCAGGTGGTTCTTTGCTGATCCGAGAAAATCGGGGTTAAGGCTTACAACGGTATCATCCACTATGTAGTTTGTATATGCGGCCACTAACCTGTGCGACTGATGGTGTTTTTTTCTGAAGGAATACCTGAAAAAAAAGTTGTGTTTGGTAAAAATCACCTTGTCTGCGTTAAATAATTCAGGTTTGTTGTTGAGCGTTATGTAATCAAGTTTGTTCTGGGTTTCATAATAAGCACCAAAATTCACGGAATGTTTCTTCAATCTGTCTATGTAAATGTTTTCGTATCTTATGCCAAGTTGCGTGGTAAAACCTGTTATTCCTTTAACCGAGAGCTTTTCCCTGCGTCCCCTGAAATTGTAATGGGTGATGCCCAGCCCGTAATTTATCCTGGTAAAGTCGCGGTCTTCCCACCACGCGCTGAGGTTCCTGTCGGCATGGTTAAAATGAAACTCCGGCCAGATATACCATCTTTCCTCAAGCCTCACAATAACCTGCATCAGATTGGGCGCCTCGGTAAGGGTGTCAAAATACACATAATTAAAGAGCGATGTTTTCAAAATGTTTTCGCGGCTGTGGACAAACATTTTTTCAAGTTCGTGCCTGTCAACCGTGTCATTTACATTAAAGGTAAGTTCGCGCAGCACAACACTGTGTCTTGTAACCCTGTTGCCTGTTATTTCAATATTCTTGATAATATATTTCAGAGGGGTTTCTGTGGCGCTGCATTGATAAGAGCTGTTAATGGCCGGAAGAAAAGAAAAAAACAGGAGAAAATGGAATATGTATGGGATACAGCCTTTTTTCATGTTTTGAAGTTACAACTTTGCTTCCAGAATCAGCCTATTCTTTAGAAACAATAGTTTTATGCGATACTTTTTATAACGAAAATATTCAGGTTCTGTTTTACATAAAGGTTTTATTTTTTCGGGTAAAAAGTGTTTTAAAAGGGTAAAAAGGAATGGGGACTTATTAAAATATCCAGGTTAAAATTCAAACTGATGAAAATGCCGTTCTTTTTTAATAAAAAAACGATAAAGGATGCTTTTTCGGAAAATTCCCGAAGGATGACGGACCTTTTCAATTCTTTTAAAGTTTTTTCGTTTTCTATATAGTTTCCTGATATTTAGATAAAAAGAGGTATGTGCCCTCAATACCGACCAGCAGAATGAAAACTTACCCTGCGCAATATATAGGCACGATGAAATTCCATCGAGGAAAAGCCTGATAAACAGGGTTGTAAATAGTTTTTCAGGGGCAAGGTTTTTAAAAAGCAGGTAAAGGTTGTTTCTGTAATTCAGGTAAATTTTGGGTGTGGTATTGTTGGGGAGTGTTCCCCCGCCTACATGGTACACGGCAGCTTCAGGAGAATACATCACTTTGTATCCCAGTCTTTTCAGGCGCCAGCAGAGGTCAATTTCCTCCATGTGTGCAAAAAAACCAGCATCGAGGCCTCCCGCCTCGAAATACGATGATGCCCTTAAGAACATGCAAGCTCCCGATGCCCAGAAAATTTCTGATATTTCCTCATACTGTCCCTGGTCTTTTTCTATAACATTCAATATCCTGCCCCGGCAAAACGGGTATCCGTACCTGTCAATAAAACCACCGGCGGCGCCTGCATATTCGAACAATTCTTTATCCTGAAAAGATTTTATTTTAGGCATACAGGCCGCGATGCTTTTATCATTGTCCATGAGTTTAATAATCGGGGAAACCCAGTGCGGTGTGACTTCAACATCGGAGTTTAAAAGCACAAAATATTCGGCTTCTATCTGCTGCAGGGCCAGTGAATAACCCTGAGCAAAACCATAATTTCTGTCAAACCTGATGATCTTTACCAAAGGATGGTTTTTTTCAAGCCAGGGCAGAGAGTCGTCGGTGGAACCGTTATCGGCAATGTAAACAGCAAAACCATTACCGTTGGAATTACTGATAACAGATGGAAGAAACCTTTCCAGAAATGATCTACCGTTCCAGTTGAGTATTACTATTGCTGTTTTTAACATGTTTCTTTTTTAACCGTTTTTCAATTTCTTCCCGTTTGTGTTTCCAGCGCTTGTGCGACCACAACCAGTATTCGGGTTTTTTAACAATAATATTTTCAAGTTTTCGTGTATGCAGTTCGGTTATCTCGTATTCTTTTGCAAGACCAGGATGTTCGGAAATAATTTCAAATTCTGCTTCATAATAACCTCTTTTGATTTTTTGTATATCGAGGTATATCACCGGTTGACCGAGTTTGGCTGCAACTACCTCGCTGCCGGTAAGTACCGGTGTTTCCTGGTTAAGAAATGTGGTCCAGTACCGTATACTACTCCATACCGGTCGCTGGTCGGTGAGGAAATAGGTGGCCGTGAGTGTACCTTTTTGTGCATCTGTAAGCATTTCTTTATAAGAGGTTTTCATAGGTATAAGCTTTACCCCGAACCTGCACCTGATTCTCTTAAACAATTCGTCGAAATACCTGTTGCTAAGCGGATGATAAAGTGCTGCAACCTGATGCTTAGTGATAAGCGGCATGCCATTAAGCCAATCCCAGTTGCCATAGTGCCCGAATACAAGAATAACGCTTTTGTTTTCTTTATAAAACCTGTTCAGGATTTCTGAATTTTTATAACGAAACCTCTTTCTGATTTCATTTTCAGACATGTGAAGCGCGTATATGCTTTCAATAAAACTATCGCAGAAATGCCTGTAAAACCTGCGGGCTATTTTTTTAAGTTCAGTTATGGTTTTTTCAGGAAATGAATTTTGAAGGTTGGTCATCACCACCTTTTTTCTGTATCCTGCGAAATAGATGATTACAAAGAAAAAATCGGATAATATATACAGAACGTTTAGCGGCAGAAGGGTCAGCAGCCATATAGGGAAATTGTATATGCTAAATATTAAACGGTTCATGTTTTATGAGCAACTATTTTCGAAGATAAGCGATTTTTACTTGTTCATAAACCCGCCGACTTTTTCGAGAAACTCGTTGAATACATTGGCATTGGCGGAAACCAGTTCTTTACCGAAAAGGTAATTGTTGCCGCCTTTAAAATCGGTAGACCTGCCGCCGGCCTGTTGTATTAAAAATGTCCCGGCCGCGAGGTCCCATGGGTTGAGATTGTATTCGTAAAAAGCCTCGTAACGTCCACAGGCAACATATGCCAGGTCGGTGGCCGCAGATCCTAAACGCCTGACCCCGTGCGAGTTGTTGAAAAAATATTCAAGCGACTGCATAAAACCTTTCAGCCTGTCGAAATTGTGATACGGGAACCCGGTTGCTATTAGTGAATCGCTTACCCTGCCAGCAGTGGAGACATGAATTTCTTTCCCGTTAAGGTAAGCGGGACTTCCTTTCCAGGCATAAAAACATTCCTTAAGAAATATTTCATACACCACACCAACCACGATCTCATCATTTTCCATAAGTGCAATACTGACTGACACAGGGGGAGCACCATGAATAAAATTGGTAGTCCCGTCGAGCGGGTCTATGATCCAGTTAAACCTTTCACCTTTCTTGGTACTTGTACCCTCTTCGGCGATAAAACCAGATTCGGGAATAAGTTTTTGCAAAGCTTCCACGATTTGTTTTTCGGCAGCTTTGTCTACCTCGGTAACAAAATTGTGCTTGCCTTTTGATTCAACGCTGTTAACAACCTGTTTGCCCAGCTTCGAATGAATAAATTGACCTGCGCTGGTTGCAATGTCAACGGTACTTTTACATATGTGTTCGTAATTCATGGTTTAAAAATTCTTGGGGTAAAGATATAAAAAGCATCCGGTAGTTTTCACGTGTGAATAATAGTGAAGACTATGAAGTATGACTTTTTGCAGCTTCGAAATAATAGTTGTACAGTTCCTCCTGCGACCGTACCTTCGGGAGCGAGTCAGATTTTACATACGGATTATCCTGTGCGATATTGATAATTCTTGATTTGGAATTGTCTTTAAGCTGGAATTCAATCATATCTTTCAGTTCTTTCTTAATGTCTTTGTCGTAAATAGGGCAGGTTATTTCTATTCGCCTGTCGAGGTTCCGGGTCATCCAATCGGCAGATGAAATAAAATATAGCTCGTTGCCGCCATTGCAAAAGACTATGATGCGCGAATGTTCAAGATATTTATCCACGATACTGATAGCCTCGATATTTTCGCTCATTCCGGGTACGCCGGGAATAAGGGAGCAGATGCCGCGCACAATCAGCTTTATTTTCACACCGCTGTTGTTGGCCTGGTACATCTTGTAAATAATCTCTTTGTCAACAATATTGTTTATTTTCAAAATGATATAGGCCTCTTTTCCGGCTTTTGCATTTTTAATTTCGTTGTCAATAAGCCGGTACATTTTACGGCGTGTATACAACGGTGAAGGGATAAGGTGCCGGTATGCATAATTTTTATATGTATTTTCAAAGAAATCAAAAATCTTGTTCACCTCGTTGGCAATACCCTTATGGGAAGTGAAAAGGAACAGGTCGGAATAAACCTTCGCGTTGCCCTCGTGAAAATTCCCGGTGCCGATACAGGCATAATTCACAAGTTTCTTGTTCTCTTTACGGGTGATGCTCAAAAGCTTGGCATGCACTTTAAGCCCTGAAATGCCGAAAAACACTTTTGCACCTACCTCCTCAAGTTTACGCGACCAGTATATATTGGCTTCTTCATCAAACCTGGCCTGCAGTTCGATTACCACGGTAACCCTTTTGCCGTTTCTTGCAGCGTTGATAAGGGCATTCACAACTTTAGAATTTTTTGCAACCCTGTAAATGGTTATGGCTATTTCGTTAACCTGGGGGTCAATGGCTGCCTCCTGTAAAAGGCTGATAAAAATGTTAAAGTCGTGGTATGGAACATGCAGCATGAGGTCTTTTTTCGACATCACCCCAAGAATGCTTTTGTGATGTTTTATTAATTTATGCCTAAGCGGAGGGTCTCGCCTGTATTCAAGTTCTTTGCCCAGTACGTTGGGAAAACTCATGAAATCTTTGAAATTATGGTACCTGCCGCCCGGTATAAGGTTGGTATCTTCATTAAGGCCTAACCTGCTGATGATAAAGTCGAGCAGGTCTTTGGCAATGGAGTTATCAAATACGAACCGCACCGGCTGGCCGGTTTTTCTTTCATTCACACCTTTTGAAATGAGTTCGAGAAAACTTTTTGAAAGGTCATTGTCCATATCAAGCTCTGCATCGCGTGTGAGCTTGATGATCCAGGATTCGAAGTTTTCAAATTTAAATATGGAAAAAACATCATCAAGCGAAAACCTTATCACGTCTTCGAGAAGGATGATAAATTTCCTTTCCTGGTCTGACGGCAACTCGATAAACCGCGGTAGGTGGTCGGTAGGTACTTCAATAATCGCGTACTCCACATCGTGCTGGTGAATATTCCTGGTGAGTTTTATGGCGAGATAGATGCTTTTGTCTTTCAGGTACGGGAACTCGTCAACATTGTGAAGCATAATCGGGGAGATCACCGGGTACACGTTTTCCCTGAAATATTTTTTTACGAAACAGGCCTGGTCGGGATTGAGTTCCATTTCGTTGATAATAAAAATATTGTTTTTTTCAAGCTCTGCAACAATCTGGTGATAGGTGTATTCGAATTTATTCTGCAGGTTGATTACCTTTTTCTGGATGTTGTTCATGATCACCTTGGGTTTTTCACCTTCAACCCTTTTAGAGCCTTCCTGCACATCAATCATTCGTTTGATGGTAGCAACCCTTACCTTGAAAAATTCGTCGAGATTGTTTGAGAAAATACCTAAAAACCTTACACGCTCAATAAGCGGTACACTGGCGTCTTGTGCCTCCTGCAGCACTCTTTCGTTGAAAGAAAGCCAGCTTATTTCGCGGTTGATAATTTTCTCTTTTCGTGCCATAAGGTAAAAAATTCAATACACCCCAAAGAGGCAGATGTTTTTAAACCTGCAATTCGTTTTTTGGAAAATCGAATACTACTTCTTTTACATGTTCCTTTGCAATATTCTTCCATTCATCCACATTAAAGGTAATGCTTACAATACCGCAAGTGGAAATGTTTTCAATGGCATGCTTTGCAAATTGGTTGGCGAGTTCGGTAAACTCAGGGTTGTGACCGAAAATCATAACATTTTTGAATTTATCATCAATATTTTTCAGCAAGTTTATGATGGTTTCAATATCCGATCCGTAAAGGTCGGAGTCTACCCTGAACTGGCTGAAAGGGATTTCGATTACCCGTGCAAAAACAGAAGCAGTGTGAAAGGCCCTGTTTGCAGGGCTGGTAATAATATAATCAGGAGATGAATTTCTAATCTTCACCCTTCTCGCCATTTCGTATGCGTTAACAATACCACGTAATTTTAAGGGGCGGTCATAATCCGATATATTCTGATAATCCCATGAAGATTTGGCATGGCGGACAATATGAAGTGTTTTTGTCTTTTTCATCCGTTAAAAATTTTTAACCATTTGATAATAAATTGTTTAAAAATTTGAGAACGGATGTAACCAATCCGCTCTCACATGAACTTTTCTAATCATGCTTGTTTTTGAAATTTATGATTAAAATAATTCATGTTCGTTTCATAGTATAAATCTTGAACTTACTTTTTTATGCAAAGTAAATAAAATTAACACAGAATACACATTATTATCTCCTTTGCAAGGCAAAATAAATGTTTGCCGGTTAAAGCGGCCTGCACTGGCACTATTTGTTTAAAACCTAATACTGTCAATGCATACAGAATTATTGCCACAGACAAAACGAGTCCTGGAAAACTTATAATGCATAGATCATAACCTGCCTTGTTGACTTACCACGTATAATTTTTTCTGTTTACCTGGATACCGGGACTAAAGCAGGTTACTGGCAAGCTCGGCCAGGTAACTTCTTTCGCCTTTTACAAGGTTTACATGGGCAAAAACATTTTGCCCCTTCATCTTGTCGGTAAGATAACTCAGCCCGTTCGATTTGTCGTCGAGGTAGGGTGAGTCAATCTGCTCTATATCGCCGGTAAATATCATTTTAGTACCCTCACCGGCACGTGTGATAATGGTTTTAATTTCGTGAGGGGTTAGGTTTTGTGCTTCGTCAACGATGAAAAAAATCCGCGAAAGGCTTCTCCCTCTAATATAAGCAAGAGGTGTGATAATAAGTTTTTCATTCTTCAGCATTTCATCAATTTTCTGATATTCTTTGCTGGTTTGCTGAAATTTGTTTTTTATTACATCGAGGTTATCAAAAAGCGGCTGCATATATGGCCCGATTTTTTCTTTTACATCACCCGGCAGAAATCCCAGGTCTTTGTTGGAAAGCGGAACGATCGGCCTTGCAAGGAATATCTGGGTATACTCCTGCCTCTGATGCAGGGCTGCAGCAAGTGCCAGCAGTGTTTTTCCGGTGCCGGCTTTCCCGGTGAGTGTGACAAGCTGTACCCCTGGCCTCATCAGTGCGTCAAGGGCAAAAGTTTGTTCTGCATTGCGCGGTTCAATACCATAGGTTTTTTGTTTTATCACCCGGTCAAGTACCCCATTTACAGGGTCGTAATGAACAAGGGCGCTTGAAGAATTTCCCTTAAGGATAAAGTACTGATTGGGCAAAATTTTACCATCGAGCTTGAATTTTTTAACGGGGATACCTTCGGTTACTTCATAAAGTTTATTGATCAGTGCATCATCAACATCTTCTATGGTGGCGATGTTTTTATAAAGTTCGGCAATGTTTGCCACTTTGTCGCTTTCATAGTCCTGTGCCATAATGCCAATTGATTTGGCCTTCATACGCAGGTTGATATCCTTGGAAATAAAAATTACCCTGCCGGGTTCATTTTTATGGTGAATATATTCGGCGATAGCCAGTATCCTGTGATCGGGTGTGTTTTCGGGAAAAGATTCCTGAATTTTTTTCGACAACGGTTTTCCTGTTTCAATGGTAAGTTTTCCTTTTCCCTTTCCGAGCGAAACCCCACCGTTAAATAGTTTGTCACCCGATAATTTATCAAGCTCGCGTGTGAACTCGCGTGCATGAAAGTTGATGATGTCATTCCCGCGTTTAAATTTATCGAGTTCTTCCAAAACTGGGATTGGTAGCACGATATCGTTGTCCTGAAAATTAAAAATACACAGGTAATCGTGCAGCAACACATTGGTGTCGAGCACAAAAATCTTTTTGTTTTTTGCCATACCGGTAATTATAAGTTTATATGATATATTCGTCCGAAAATAATAACTTTTATTATCTTATTTTTGTTTCATTTTTTCAGAATAAGTGATGTTATAAACATTATACCAAAAGTTTTTAACCGGTTACCCGGATTATCAAAAATGTTATTAAAATGGATGTAATTAAAGCGATCCATAGCAGGAGAAGTATAAGAAAATACACAAACAAGCAGGTTTCTGAAGAGCAGGTTGAGATTTTACTGAAAGCAGCTATGCATGCCCCGTCAGCAGTAAACAAACAGCCCTGGCATTTTATAGTTTTCAGCAACGCAAAAATTAAAGAAGAAATCATCGTTTTTCACCCGAATGCATGGATGCTTAAAGAAGCCCCTGTTGGTATCCTTGTTTGTTATGACGAAAACCTTCAGCACGATACCGGTTATGGAGAAGTTGACTGCGGCGCAGCTACACAGAATATCCTGCTGGCAGCACATGGTATTGGTCTGGGCTCTGTCTGGATAGGTATTTATCCCAGGCAGCAGAGGATAGTTGCCATTTGTGAGTTATTTAAACTTCCTTCACATATAAAACCTTTTTCAGTGGTTGCAGTCGGTTATCCCGATGAGAAACAGCTGCTGCCTGACAGGTTCAGAAAAGAAAGAATACATTATGAAAGATGGTAATTCCACTAACAATCAGTTACGATAATGAATTACCAGGGCGCTCTTGATTATCTTTTAGAAAAATTGCCGATGTTTCAGCGCACTGGCAAAGCTGCCTATAAAGAAGGGCTTGAAAACACTTACAGGCTGGATGAGTATTTTGGCCACCCGCACCGAAAGTTTAAAACCATTCACGTGGCGGGCACGAACGGAAAAGGTTCTGTATGCCATATGCTTGCCTCTGTGCTTCAGGCTTCCGGTTACAAAACCGGATTGCATACATCGCCCCATCTGCTCGATTTCAGGGAAAGAATGCGTATAAACGGCAAATTGATGGACGAGCAACTGGTAGTGAAATTTGTTGAAAAACACAGGGACTTTTTTGAAACCCTGAAGCCCTCGTTTTTTGAAATGTCTGTTTTCATGTCATTTGATTATTTTGCACATGCGGGGGTAGATGTGGCAGTTGTAGAAGTTGGTATGGGTGGCCGTCTGGATTCCACTAATATCATTTTGCCCGAGGTTTCGGTTATTACCAATATCGGGTTGGATCATACCGAATTTCTGGGCGATACCCTTGAAAAAATTGCAGCTGAAAAAGCGGGTATTATTAAAGACACAGTACCTGTGGTAATTGGTGAAACAAATGGAGCGACAAGACCTGTTTTCGATGCTGTTGCCCGGGCCCGTAATGCACCGGTATGGTATGCCCCTGAGAATTACCGGTATGAGTATAGCATGCTTTCGACCGGTAACGACCAGGTTATTAATATTACCAATGTGGTTTCGGGCGAAAAATTGCAGTACTCAACAGATTTGCTTGGCCTGTATCAGCATAAAAACTTAACGACTGTTCGCTCTGCCATTGACATCCTGAATATGAAAGGTTTCGAAATACCGGAAAGTGCAATAAAACAGGGATTAAAAGAAGTGAAGCAATCAACCGGGTTTAGGGGGCGGTGGGATATCTATGGATATAGTCCCCTTGTTGTATGCGATACTGGCCACAATGCACACGGTATTTCTGAGGTTATTAAGCAGATAAGACAGACGCCGTGGAGAAAACTGCATATGGTAATAGGTTTTGTTTCAGATAAAGATATATCCTCAATTCTTACCATGCTGCCCCTTGAGGCAGTATACTATTTTACCCGACCTTCTGTTCCGAGGGGGCTCGATCAGGGTATACTTGCAGAAATGGCAAGGGCAAAGGGATTGAAAGGTGATAGTTATGCAACAGTAAAAGATGCCGTGCAATCGGCATTATCAGCTGCTACTCCAAATGACATGGTATTTGTTGGGGGAAGTACTTTTGTAGTGGCAGATTATCTTTCGCAAGAAAAAAAATGATATTTATTTTTGAATCACAAAAAAGTCTTTTATATTTGCAGCCGCTTAATCAGACGATTAATAACCGGGCGCTTACCTGCCTGACTGCATGCGATAGCGAGGCAGGCAGGGCTCAGCTGGTTCAGAGCATCCCGACAGATAAGTCGGGAGGGTCACTG
>JAFGPL010000287.1 GCA_016936215.1 Bacteroidales bacterium | reverse complement strand
TCCCTCTCATTTGGAGAGGGTGCAGCCTGCCTGACGTCAGACAGGGGAGATGATAATAAAACTTCCTTAACTAAACGACATTGAATTGTGAATGTATAATAATAGCTCCGGACAATAAAAACCTGTCTGAAAGATTGTAAAAAGCTGATACCTGTGGACTCCTGTTTAAGGGGAAGTAAGGAACACTGCCCACAAGATGATCAAAAGGAATCACATCGGTATCAACCATTGTATGCCAGTATTGTCCAAACAACATGCTTAACCTGTCCCAGCTTAATTTCACGAAAACATGCCTGAGTCTCAAATGTCCTGTATAGTTTTGATGGGTGCCAAAAAAATCAGCTTCTATAAAGGCAGTGAGGCCTGCACCAAAAGCTTTTTCTCCGGTGTATTTTAAGCTGATTCTCGAAAAATATGCAGAACTGCCTGTTTTACCCGTCCTATTTACATCAACTGAATTAGCAGTATCTGCTTTCAGGGGATAAAAATATAACAGTCCATCCCTCGATTCGAGGGACTGGTATGTATCATAATAAAACTGGCACCTCAGGCTTCCGTTTATTTCAAGTTTTGTGTTCTTTTCTGATTCCTGGCTAAGTACCGTATGAAAAGATATAAGTGCAGCTATTAAAGTTATTGATCTTATCATCTCCACCTGTTTTGCCTACTTATCTATTACCAATCAATATTTAGACTGAAATATTTTTTCATTTTTATTAAAAGCTCTAATAAATTGAGTAAAAAAATGATTAACTTAAATACAAAATAATGAATGGGTAAAAACAAAAAAAAATTAATGTATGAAAAAGGTATCTGATATTAAAATCGGATTAAGGTTAAACATTATTCTTTCTTCTGTATTTGTTATCATCTTTGCGGGAATGGGAATCTATATGCAGTCTGCGCAAAAAAAACAAGTTCTGGAGGATACGGATAAACGTATGACCGAGCAGGTTGATGACCTTGTTGAAGTAATTGCTGTTCAGATTAAGGAGAACCAGCAGCAGGTGAAAACTGCGCTCGAACTTGCAGTTTTATATTTATCCGGTAAGGGAAATATTGCAGAAACTGACAATAAACATATGATTGGCAGTTTGGAAACCACTGAATGGCTGCTTGGTGAAAACCTTTTAAATAATAAACATGATGACGTGGAGGAGATCGCGCGAAAAGCAGATTGTTACGTTTCTGTTTTTCAGAAGACCCAAAATGGTTACATCAGGATTTCAACCAACGTAACCGATAGAACAGGCAACCGAAGTGTAGGAACCATACTTCCGTTTAATTCTCCTATTGTTAAAAGTATTCAATCGGGAAATATATACGAAGGCAGGGCTTTTGTAATTGATAACTGGATGTTAACTTCATATAGCCCAATTCTAATTAATAACGAGATAAAAGGGATTATAGGTGTTGCGGCATATGAGAAAGATTTTGATGAACTTGAAGGGTTTATTGGCGATAAGGTTTATTTCGACAGGGGTTACCCATATATTGTTGACAAAGAAGGCAATTTTATCATTCATCCAACAAGCGTAGGAGAAAACATTGCTAATGATGATTTCTTCAAAGAGATGCTTAAGCATACCGAAGGCACACAAAAGTTACGCTATTTATGGGAGGATAAATGGAAATACCAGTATTTTTCATATTACGAACCCATTGAATCCTATATTGCTGCCACCATATACGAAGAAGACCTGTTTGGAATTATCCGTAAGGTTAGAAACGGAATTTTTATAGCAATAGCGTTGGGCATCCTTCTCTTTGTGCTCATAAACTCACAGATAGCAAGGGCTATTTCAAAGGCTATTTCAAAAATGGTAAAACATACCGAAAGACTTTCCGTTGGCGATCTTAGGCAAGACCTGAAAATAAACCAGGGTGACGAAATTGGTCAAATGGCCAGATCACTTGAAGAAATGACCTCAAAATTAAGGGACATTGTAACCGGTATTCAACAAGGGGCAAAAAATGTAGCAAGCGCCAGCCAGGAGATTAGCAGCAGTTCTATACAGTTGTCAGAGGGCGCTACAGAGCAAGCCTCTTCGACTGAAGAGATAACCTCTTCAATGGAAGAGATGGCAGCCAATATCGAACAAAATAAAGAAAATGCCCAGCAGGCCGAATCTATTGCACTGCAGGCTTCAGACATTATGAAAAAAGTTGAGGTATCGGGTAAAAAGAGCCTGGACTCCATAAAAGAAATTGCAGATAAAATTTCCATCATCAACGATATTGCATTCCAGACAAACCTGCTTGCACTGAATGCCGCAGTTGAAGCAGCAAGGGCTGGTGAACACGGAAGAGGTTTTGCAGTGGTTGCCGGAGAAGTAAGGAAACTGGCAGAACGAAGTAAAGTTGCGGCCGATGAAATTGTAAGATTATCGCACCTTAGTGTTAGTAATACTGAAGAGTCAGACGAACTGATCACCAAGCTCTTACCCGAGATTGATAAAACAGTAAAACTAATTCAGGAAATAAGCGCATCAAGCGTTGAACAAAATGCTGGCGCCGTCCAGATCAATTCAGCTATAATGCAACTTAACACTGTCACCCAGCAAAATGCTTCCTTCTCAGAAGAATTATCTTCCAGTTCTGAAGAGTTAGCCGGCCAGGCTGGTGAATTAGATGACATGGTTTCATTCTTTAAGCTTGATACCGAAAGCATTACAAAATCAACAAAAAAGTTGACCGAAAAAGGTCACAAACCGGCATCAGGTAAAGGATACAAACCGGAACACTACGCAGGTAAACACTCTCTTACTGCCAGCAACAATAATAAACCCGATGATGAATTCGAACATTTTTAATTGATTTACTAATAATATGAATCTGATTTAATTGAAAAAAATCAATAAGCAACTGGGTAAAACATTAGTCATTTAAAAAAAACATTATTGCAAATAAAGTGATAAGACTGTTTTTAAAGTCTTTTTCTAACACGATTTGTCATATTGAGACCTCGATAATGCTAAACCACTATTTAATAATTAGTTAACACTTTTATCAGTCTGGGTGCCTGCCCGCCTCCGCCTCAGGCGGATTTGGCAGGCGGGGAGTCGAAGGTTATCCCTATCTTGTCATTACAGCGATAGCGAAATTAGTGAAGCCTGTCTGACTGGTTCATCCAGGCAGGCCTGTCTGACTGGTTCATCCAGGCAGACGATCTCATGAATTAAACATCTCATATTCAAAAATATAGATTATTCCCTTCGGTCATGAGAAAAGTTACTCCCTACGGTTCCCGTGTTTACGGAACAAGCTGTGAGAAAGGTTCTTCATCCCGATTCATCGGGATTCAGAATGACAAGAGAAGTGACTTTCTACACAACCTCATATCATCTTATTCAGCAAACTAATCCGGCTGTAACTCATTGTATGGAGCTACTTTTTATCCGTTTGAAATTTTTAACCATTTGATAATAAATTGTTTAAAAATTTGAGAACGGATGTAACCGCTCCGCTCTCACATGAACTTTTTTAATCATG
>JAFGPL010000286.1 GCA_016936215.1 Bacteroidales bacterium | reverse complement strand
CCCAGTGCACGGGTGTTGCCGAATTATGGGAAGAGTGGGGAATAAAACCATCATCATACCTGGTAAATAAATAAGGAAAGAGGCTGTCTAAAAATCGCCCCCAACGTCATCCTGAATTTAGTTCAGGATCTCAACTAGCAATTTTCACGTCAGCGGCGGCATTTTTGCGCCACCGCACGCTGTCGCTGAAGCTTTAGCGTAGGCGCCTTAAGCTAAGGCGACACGCGGTTGTTTACTTTTTTTGCTGCAGAAAAAAAGTAAAAGCCCGTGCGGCTTGAGCACATTTAAAAAATAAATTTTTTTCCGGACAATAGTGATAAATAATTCAAAAGAAATGAAAATGCTCACAGCAGAATATTTTACAAAATCTTCTTCGGTTATTCAGGTTAGCATTTTTTTATTAACCTGCTCACTATAACTGGAGCCTAAGCATATTTTCTTCGCAAACCAGCTAATTACCTGTATATTTTAGTCCGCGACCCTGCTTTTACGGTTTCCTTTATAAAAAATCGTTTCAAGCATGTCGCCCTCTTTCAGCGCCGAAGCATCTTTTACCACCCTGTTATTGCACCTGGTGATGGAATACCCGCGTTTAAGAATCTCGGAAGGGCTTAGATAGAGGTTCCTGTTTTCGAGTTCATTTAACCGGTAACGTACCAAAGATATTTTAGACCGGGTAAGCTGCAAGGCAGAATTTTTCATCAGGTCAAGTCGGTGTGTAGACTTAAGCATTTTCGATCTTACCAGTAAAGCTATATTTTTTGTTATTTCTCTGAATGCTGAAAAGCCCGACTCGGTTTTATTGCGAGAAACATAGGCAAGGCTTATCTTTTTGTTGTCAATAAAGCGCTCAAAGGCTGACAGTTGTTTTCTGGCCGACTGTGAAAAAAGTATGGCGGTTTGCTGTATCCGTTCTTTTTGTTCTTCAACAATCATTCCTGCATGTTCTGCGAGCATGGCCGCATATTCTTCCAGAAGCCCTTTTTCTTCCAGAAAATTGCCGATGATGAACTCAGCAACCGCGGTGGGTGTTTTCAGGCTGGTATGCGCCACGATATCTGTCACTGTTTCATCCTGTTCGTGGCCGATACCGGTTATTACAGGAATCGGGAACTGGGCAATGTGAACTGCAAGCCTGTAATTATTAAAAGAGGCAAGATCGGCCTGTGAACCGCCGCCCCTTATGATCACAGCCACATCGAAATATTTATCATACCGGTGTATCTGTTCAAGGGCAGAAATAATCGAATTCTCTGTTTCTTCGCCCTGCATAAATGCAGGAAAAAGTTTAATATAAAACTTAAAACCATAATCATTGTTCTGAAGCTGGTCGCAAAAATCGCCAAAACCGGCTGCTGTTTTCGACGATATAACGGCTATATGTTTGGGCAGCCTCGGAAATTCAAGCTCTTTGTTCATATCAACCACACCCTCTTCGGTAAGACGATTGATAATAAGTTGTTTCTGCCTGGCCAATTCACCTACTGTGAACGTGGGTTCAATGTCTATAATGTTGAGGCTTAGCCCGTAGACTTCGTGAAAATCCACAGTAGCCCTTACCATAATTTTTATACCGGCAGAGAGGGCAGTGCCTGTTGATGATTCAAAATAGGGTTTGATCATCCTGAAGTTTGAAGACCAGATGGTAGCCCTGCTGCGTGCCTTAATGTAATCTGTTTTTTCATTTTTTTCAATCAGTTCCAGGTAGCAATGCCCGCTTGCATTTATTTTCAGTTCGCTTATTTCACCTACTACCCAATAAGCAGGTGCAAGCCCGTCACGGATAAGATTTTTTATCAGGTGATTGAGTTCAAAAAGGCTTAACGGGTCTGGTCGCATGTGGGCAACTATTTTATTTTGATTAACTTAAAAGTTGAACTTTGGCTGCCGCTTTGAATTTTAATAAAGTATATCCCGGCAGGAAGCACCGAGAACCGGTCAAGGAGCAACAGGTTGTACCCGGGATTGATATGAACGGCATGTTTATCAATAATGCCCCCTATCTGACCCGTAACAGTAATCAAAGCTTCTGCTTCGGTTTCAGATTCAAGGCTCAGGTACAATTCATGTCTGAATGGGTTTGGAAAAATGTTGAATGTGAATGATGTATCAATCCCCGACCTGTATTTTGCTTTAAGGATAAGGTTTGCCTTATAGAAATCGGGGATTCCGTAGCCATATGACGTATCGGGTGAGTTATAGCGGTCGCTGCTTTCGATAATAGCCTGAAATACCTGCATGTTGGTGGCATGCCTGTTTGCCTGCCAAAGACAGGCTGCAAGGCCTGCAATAACAGGTGATGAAACGGAAGTTCCCCTGCTTTGTGCGGGCAGACCGGTATAGCTGAAAATATAAGTTCCCAATCCAATGGCGCTTACGTCGGGTTTAATTCTTCCGTCGGCACTGGGCCCTTTTGAACTGAAATACGCGATATTTCCTGCAAAATCTGTTGCGGCCACAGCCATAACACTGTCGGCATCTGCCGGCGCCGAGATATACTTCCAGTCTGTGGTACCGTCATTACCGGCGCTGTTCACGAGCAGCATACCTTTCGAAGCTGCTGTGTTGGCAGCACGGGAGATACGTGTGGTATTCCCGTCTATTTCTTCATAGGTATGGTTTTGATCCGCGAGATCGAACCGGGTGTAGCCAAGTGAGGTATTAATAACATCGGCCCCGGCACTGTCAGCAAACTCTGCCGCCGATACCCAGTTGTCTTCTTCAATAAGGTATTCTGAATTTGCATCCTCCGACCTGAGCAGCCAGAAGGAGGCATCGGGCGCCGTTCCTGTCAGCACGCCGGGTATATAGCTGGCAATCACTGATAACACTGCTGTACCATGACTATGCTCATTGAATACATCCGAACCGGGGATTGCGAAGTCGCGGTAGCCAAGTATTTGGTTGTTGCCCCATAACTTTTCGAAAGCCAATGATGAAGCAGCATTTTTAAAACCGGCATCAATAACAGCCATATGGATACCTTTACCGGTATATCCAAGCTGGTGCAGTTTATTGCCATTGTGGATGGCAATCTGGTCAAGTCCCTGCCCGTAATCAAGTTCCGAAATTGACACAAGGTCTTTAAAACCATGATTATCTGTATTTTTTTTAATATCAGGGTCAGGCCTGACCAGCACTATTTCAGAAACAAAATTAAGGTTTTTAAGCAGCCTGGCCTGCAGAGTGTCAATTGGCCAGGTAACCACTGAATTAAACCATTTGGAGGTGTTTTTAACCGGTATGCCAAGTTTTTTAAGGCTGTCAAGGTAAAAACGAGAAACCGGCAAGTCATTTTCAACAATGGGAATATCCTGGTTTGCCCTTCGCTGCAACGCCCTTGCAGAAAGAAACTCCTCAGGCCGTTCTATGGTATAGCTGCTGTGGTTTTTATCGGTTAACTGCACCCTGTACCATCCCGGGGACAATTGAGCATTGATCTGCAATGAACAAACAAAAAGAAAAAGGCCAATATGACAGGAGCATTTCATATCATCTTAAAAATCATATTCATAGCTACGGTTCTTCTGGAAAAATGTATTGGGGTCAGGTTCGGTGAACCTGCCAATGTTTTCTTCAATTTCCCTGAAATATTGCTGCTGTTGTTCATCTAACTCCTGTTCATTTTGCGCACGTCCGTTTACATATGATATTTCATGGCTCACCGTGCCATTCTCGTTATAATAAACCCATTGTCCTTCTCTGGTATTATTTGAATAATAACCGGTAACCATTGGCATGCCATTGGGAAAATAAACAATAAATGTGCCGGTTAGTTTGCCTTTTTCAAAAGTTGCTTTGAGCCTGTGTTTACCGCCTTCAAAGTACTGCTCCCATATGCCGTCTTTGAGGTCGTTTTTCCATTCTGTTTTTTCAAATATCTCCCCGCTTGGAAAATAATGGTATTGAAAACCTTGCCTGATCCCATTTTTAAATGTTTCGCTTGATTTTAGTTTTTTGTCATAATAACTGTAATAGTTCCAAAGGCTGTCTTTTTTTGAATTTTTGTAAAATCCGTCCGAAGCAAGTGTGCCGTTCTCATAATATCTTTTTACCGATGCAAAATCTCCATTTTCATTGAAGTGCATTAAAGCTTTTATTCCTCCGCTCTCGTAGTAACGTTTCATTTCACCAACGGGTTTGTCATCTTTAAAAAAACCGGTATACATTAGGTTGCCGTCAGGGAAATATTTCTTCCAGAACCCCTGTTTTAGTCCCCTGGCATCGGCCTGGTTAAAAATGGTATCCTGGCAACTTGCATTGCTATAGAACAAAAAAACAAACAATATCAGGCATATACGGGCAATACATTTATTCATGTTCATTGAAAATTTTTAATATTTCAAAACTGATGTAAAATTAGAAAATTGCCGCCTTAAATAAAAAGTTTATCAAAATCATGTTTTATGGTTTACAATACGGTATTTTGCTATGAATATTCGGCAGAGAAATATTATCTTTAATTTTCAAGAAATAACAAGATGTTAAAACTTTTAAAGAGGGTATTCTGTTTCTATGTTGAAGGCTTTAAAAGCATGACCGTGGGGAAAACACTGTGGATCATCATACTTGTTAAGCTGTTTATTATGTTTGTGGTTCTCAGGTTAATCTTTTTTCCTGATTTTCTTAAATCGAAATTCAAGACGGAAAAAGAGAGAGAAAATTATGTGCTTGAAAAACTATCTAAACCCTGAAAATTATGTTTGATAACATTGATTTATCAATGGTAAACTGGTCGAGGGGGCAATTTGCCCTCACGGCAATGTATCACTGGATTTTTGTTCCATTAACACTGGGCCTTTCGTTTATTCTTGCATTTATGGAATCGTGGTACGTTAAGACTGGTGATGAGCGATGGAAAAGGATCACGAAGTTTTGGATGACCCTGTTCGGGGTAAACTTTGCCATTGGTGTGGCAACCGGTATTATCCTTGAATTTGAGTTCGGAACCAACTGGTCCAACTATTCCTGGTTTGTCGGTGATATTTTCGGTGCACCCCTTGCCATCGAGGGCATCATGGCCTTTTTTATTGAATCAACATTTATCGCGGTAATGTTTTTCGGATGGAACAAGGTAAGCAAAAAATTTCATCTTGTCTCCACCTGGCTTGTTGCTATTGGTGCAAACCTGTCTGCCCTCTGGATATTGGTTGCCAATGCCTGGATGCAGAATCCTGTGGGCACACAGTTCAATCCCGAAAAAGCCCGTAATGAGATGTCGAATTTCTGGGATGTGATTTTATCGCCTGTTGCTTCTACCAAGTTCATTCATACCATCACCTCAGGGTTTGTGCTTGCTTCAATTTTTGTGATTGGAGTTAGTGCCTGGTTTTTACTTAAAAAGAGAGAATTGTTCATGGCCAGGCGAAGTATCCTGGTAGCTTCGATTTTCGGACTATTATCTTCCCTGGTGCTGATTTTAACGGGTGATACTTCTGCCAGGCAGATTTCGAAAATTCAGCCGATGAAGTTTGCAGCAATCGAAGGGCTTTATACAGGTAAGGAGCAGGCAGGGCTTGTGGTCGTTGGTATTTTAAGTCCCGAAAGAGGCGACACTGCTGGAATAGGAAACAACGATTTTGTTTTCAGGATTGAAATACCGAAAATTCTCTCCTATATGGCCTCGGGTTCCTTCGATGCTTTCGTACCGGGCATTAACGATATGCTTTACGGAAATAGTGAAAGGGGAATCATACCGGCACAAGAAAAAATTGAACGCGGCCGCGTTGCCCGTGAAACCCTGGCAGCGTTTAAAAAAGCCAAAGACACAGAAGATACGGCTGCATATAACCTGCTTAAAAACAAATTCTATGATACAGAATTTAAAGAAGACTATTTCAGGTATTTCGGCTATGGTTTTCTTAACGATATTAACGGCCTTGTCCCCAACGTTCCGCTGACATTTTACAGTTTTCACATAATGGTTGGACTGGGGTTTTACTTCGTGTTGTTTTTTATACTGTTTTTAGTCCTGTTATTCAGAAATAAAATTGAAAACAGGCGTTTCATGCTCAGGCTTGCAGTTTTTACCATTCCCCTGGCTTATATTGCCACCATGACCGGATGGGTGGTAGCGGAAGTCGGCCGGCAACCATGGACAATTCAGGATTTGCTGCCTGTAATGGCTGCTACCTCCCATATTGATGCAACATCGGTACAGGTTACTTTCTGGCTTTTCGCGGCGCTTTTTACTGCCCTGTTTATCGCCGAGGTACAGATAATGTTCAAACAAATAAGGCTGGGGCCTAAAGAAGGGAGGAAATAATATGTTCGAAACAATGTCATATACTGTTCTTCAACACTACTGGTGGGCAATCATCTCAATACTGGGAAGCGTGCTTGCTTTCCTCATGTTTGTGCAGGGTGGGCAGACACTTATTTATACGCTTGGAAAAACCGAGGATGAAAGGACCATTATCGTGAATTCCCTCGGACGAAAATGGGAGTTTACCTTTACCACGCTTGTAACTTTCGGCGGGGCTTTTTTTGCTTCATTTCCGCTCTTTTATTCAACCAGTTTTGGCGGCGCTTACTGGGTGTGGCTGGCTATACTTTTCTGTTTTATTATTCAGGCCATTTCTTATGAGTTCAGGTCGAAACCAAACAATGTATTCGGGCATAAAACATACGAGGTGTTCCTTTTTATTAACGGGGCACTCGGCACTTTTTTAATTGGTACGGCCATTGGCACCTTTTTTAACGGTTCCCAGTTTTCGGTAAATTTTGCCAATATCAGCAATACCGGTAATCCGGTAATTTCCCGATGGGAAGTACATTCACGGGGACTTGAAGCCGCACTCAACATACACAACCTGTCATTGGGTATTACCGTATTTTTTCTGGCAAGAATACTTGGATTGCTATATTTTATGAACAATATTGAGAATGAACCTGTACTCGTGAGGGCGAGAAAGCAACTGCTTTCTAATTTCATTCCTTTTCTGGCGGTATTCCTGTTTTTTGTGGCATGGCTGTTGCTCAAGCATGGTTATGGATACCATCCTGAAACGAAAGTTGTATCTCTCGTAAAATATAAATACCTGCACAACTTTATTGAAATGCCGTTGGTGGGGCTGCTATTCTTGGCCGGGACACTACTTGTCCTTTATGGAATAATAAAATCGCTTTTGGCCAGTTATACCAAAGGAATCTGGTTTTCGGGCATTGGTACCGTGCTGGTGGTGTTTTCTTTGTTTGCAGTTGCCGGATATAACCATACGGCATATTATCCTTCGGATTTTGACCTGCAGAGTTCGCTTACCATAGAGAACAGTTCTTCAAGCAGATACACCCTTACGATTATGAGTTATGTCTCGTTGTTGGTGCCTTTCGTAATTGCCTATATTTTTTATGCGTGGAAATCAATAAACGATAAGAAGATAAACCTGGATGAAATAAAAGAGGAATCGCATGTATATTAATCATTAAATAAGTGAATTATGTACCTTGAATCAATCATATCCTATCTTACCTGGCCGGCGCTAATTGTTGTTAGCTATTATATTGTAAGATATGCCATAAAAAGACTTGAAACCAAGGCTGGACAGGGTAATGGGGCAGACTAACTTTGGTGATACGGGAAATGGTTCAGCCTGCAAAAATATTGTTAACTGCCGAAAGTAAAATATAAAGTATAATAACAGGCACTATCCCGGGTATGCCAAATATCAAAAGGATAACCAATGATGCTGCCAGCATGATGTACCTTAAAATATTTTTCCTGATTGCATAATTCTCAAATTTAAGTGAGAACATTTTAAAGTTGGCTACCATAAGAAAAGAAAGCAGGATAATTGTAAAAATGATAAACCACAGATTTTCGGTAAGCCGCTGTATGAAAAGAAACCTGGTGCTTTCGGTAGCTACCCCGAGTGCAGCAACAAATAACGCATTCGCAGGGCTTGGCAGGCCGCTGAAACTTTTGGCCTGTGTTTCGTCAATATTGAATTTCGCGAGCCTTAATACAGCAAAAATCACAATGATAAATGGCAGATAAGTGAAGATGAGCATGGCAAATTTACCGGTAGCGGGCCCTGCATCAAGTGCACTTTCTGTTAACCGGAAAAGGATCATGGCGGGGGCGACCCCAAAATTCACTGCATCCGCAAGCGAGTCCATCTGCTTGCCAAATGGTGTGATGGCATTCAGCATACGGGCAAACATACCGTCGAAAAAATCCAGGACTGCCGCAGCAATAATTAAATATCCGGCCATTACGAGGTTATGATGAACAGACTGCACAATGGAAATGCAACCCAGGAGAATTGCAGTGCAGGTTATCAGCGAGGGAATAGCGGTTTTTATTGATTTCATTGTATAAGTTTTTCATGTATAACTAAGCGAAGTTTTTCATGGCATAAAAGTATATAAAATATTCCTAATACAGTACCGTAAGGGTACAGGGCAATAGTGTCCAAATAAGCAGGGAATTTTAAGAATAAATACTAATTTTGACCAGATTTCAAAACTTAATTTATGAAAATTGCCGTAGATTTTGACGGGACGATTGTTGAGCACCGATATCCCCAGATTGGCGAAGAAAAATTGTTCGCATTCGAAACCCTTAAGCAGTTGCAAAAGCTTGGCCATCTGTTAATACTTTGGACATTCAGACATGGCAAAGAACTTGATGAAGCAGTTGAGTTTTGCCGCAAACGGGGTATTGAGTTTTATGCAATTAACAAGAGTTATCCCGAGGAAGAATTTGACGTCGAAACCACCAGCCGCAAGATAGATGCAGAAGTCTTCATTGACGACCGCAATGTAGGGGGATTTCCCGGTTGGAGTGAAATCTGGCAGATGCTTAATCCCGATTACGCCGACTCTAACCTCGACGAGCTGAGCAGCCTTGCCCAGCGTTCGGACGGCGTAGGAAGCAGGTTGAAAAAACTTTTCAGGTAATTATTAGCGATCAGGTAATGATGAACAAATATTTCAATCTTACACTATCTTCAATATTGTTCTTTGCTCTTTTTCAGATTACCGGGTGTTCGCAGGATAAACGACCGGGTAGGGAACACACGGGTAAACCTGGCGCCAGAAAAACTGAAATTGCAGCAGTTGTCTCTCCTTCGCAGGGAAGCATGCTTGTTTGCGGAGAGACTATACCGGTTAATTTACATATCAAAGACAAAACGGCTACAATTGATTCGGTGATACTTACAGCCGGCGCTTACTATACAGGCAGGTATACCGAGGGTTACCAGGCTATGGAATGGATAACTGAAAATGCTCCGGTTGGTCAAAATATTCTGAAAATAACCATATGCTATAACAATTCACAAAAAGAAAGCCACTCGGTGGCTGTAACGCTTTTGTCGGATATTGTTCCAAAGTTATATAAATACAGCGTGGTGAATACCTATCCGCACGATGTAAATGCTTACACACAGGGACTTATATATGATAAGGGCACTTTGCTGGAAAGCACCGGCCAGAATGGCAAATCTTCTCTGCGCAGGGTAGAAATAGAAACCGGCAGGGTAATGCAAATGGTGCCCCTCGATGAAAAATTTTTCGGTGAGGGGATAGCCCTGGTTAATGATAAAATTTTCCAGGTAACATGGAAGTCCCAGACTGGTTTTGTTTATAGCAAAGATAAATTTGAGGTACTCAGGACTTTTAATTTTCCTTATTATGAAGGGTGGGGATTAACATCTTATGCTGGTGATATTTATATGAGCGACGGAAGTTCGTTTATTTATGTCATTGAACCGGAATATTTTACCCAGCTCAGGCAAATTGATGTGCTGAGCCATAAGGGAAGGATCAGGCAGATTAACGAGTTGGAATACATTAACGGTAAGATACTGGCCAACGTTCTCGGTGAAACATACATCATTGTGGTTGATCCAAAATCGGGCAAAGTTACGGGGGAAATAGAGCTTGGAAAAATAGTGCCAAAAGGTCTTGAAGGGGAGATGAACAGGGTGTTGAACGGAATAGCTTACAATCCGGTGAGCAAAAGGTTGTATGTTACCGGGAAATTATGGCCGGTACTTTACGAGATTGAGATTGAAGGAGGAATATGAAAATAAATAGTGTCTGACTTTAAAGTCCGCATACTTCGTTGCGCTCGTCCTCAAAAAGGTCATTTACGCATGGTAAACTCCCCTTTTTCGGACTTTACGCGCCT
>JAFGPL010000285.1 GCA_016936215.1 Bacteroidales bacterium | reverse complement strand
TCGCTGGTCCATGTTTGTCCTGAAGGCACGCTTGTAACAGGTACGGTGCCGTTTGAGCCGAGGATGGTGTTTTCGATTACCAGAGAGTCGGCTGTTGCGGCTGCCTGAGTGGTGTTGCCGTCAATCCTGAGTTGTCCTTTTACATAACCTGTTACCAATGAGTTGTATATTTTAAGCCTGGTATTTCTTCTCAGGTATAGCCCGTGTGCATGCCTCAGGTTTGCCGAAAGGTCGTTAATAGGTCCAAAGAGGCTTACGTTGCTGAAAATAGCCGAAGTCCTCGGGTTACGGAACGAGCTGCTTCCGTCGTTATCTGACTCGAAACCTCTTGCATCATCATTGGTTTCGCTTACATTGGGGTCGCGGAGCGATAAGGCAAACTGTATCATTCCCCTGAATCCGTAATCGGTGTCAAAGTCGTCGTCTTCGGTGCCAAAAGCTATAAGGTGCTTGCAGTTAACGGTACCGCCGAACCATTCATAAGCATCGTCGCCGCTGTAAGATACCTGAACATAATCAATGGTAGTTCCGCTGCCGACACTTCCCATGGTGAGGCCGTTGATTTCGTTGCCGTTGCCGTCAACATCATAACCGGCGAATTCAATACGTACATATTTCAGGATACCAGAGTTGTCGCTTTCAAGGGCACCGGTTCCAGCGCCATAAGTTGCGCCTGTTCCGCCTTCGATCACCACATCGGTTCCCTTGTTATTGGTTGCTTTGCCAAGCATAATGATACCAGCCCAATCGTTGGGACCTCTTTCACCGGGGGCATTGTTAGAGGTGAATATGATGGGTGCCTGGGCAGTGCCTTCAGCCATAATTTTACCACCACGTTCAATAATGAGGCATGCACCGCTGTTGCCCCTTACCACTGTACCGGCAGCAATATTCAACACGCCGCCATCCTGTACATACACCCAACCGTCGAGCAGTACGGTACCGCTAATGTTTTGTGCAGTGGTGATTTTTAGCCCGCCGGCAAGCGATTTTTCGCCGTTGCCCAGGGTAGAGGTAGTAGCGGGGTAAACTGTTTCATCCGGTGTCCAGTTGGCCCATCCTGCTGTCCAGTCTTCGTCTCCGAAGGCGCCAACATAGTTTACTTTTGTGAAGAATTCATCATCAATGCTTTGCGCCTGTACCAGAGCGAACAAGCATGTTAAAATAACTGAGTAGAATAATTTTTTCATCATATTAAGTATTTTTAATTGTGTGGTAAAAATATTCCATCTGTTGTTGAAGGATATTAACTGAAAATTAAGTTTACTTTAAGTTAATCTTTGATTCATTAAGAAAGGTATAAAATTGATATTTAATGTAATACAGTATTAATCTGAAGTATATTACCATACTTATTTAAAGTTGTACAGTGAAATCGGTAATCAGTGTTAAATTAAGATTAATCGCAAAGGATGTAAAAGCAGCAAAAAAAATTAATTCTGGAGATAGTGTTAGTTTGATAGTATGGGTGTCTCCAAAAACCGTTCCTTCATCGCGAAAGCAGTACGGCGATCTGTTAAACTGTGTGTATTTGTTGAGATTACATCGCTACGCTCTTAATGACGGCTAAGTTTTAGCGGGTTTTTAGAGATGCACGTATATGAAAATGGTAAGCAGATGCCAGTTTAAAAAACATAAGCCGAAAGGAATTTAAAGTACATTTCCTGTGAAACAGAATTATCCAATGCAATACATTTACCTGAGAATTGGCTTTTAGTTGTATATCAGGTAAATGTATTGAAATACCTTTTATCAGATATTTAAAATTTGTAACTGAAACTAATATTTGATACAATTCCTTCTGTATATTTTTCTGTTACAAGGCTTCTTGTTTTTTGAATATCGTTTTCGTTGTAATCCCAGTCTTGTCTGAACACGAAAGGATCATTGAGGATATTTTTAAAACCGGCTTTAAGCTCCATGTGTTTTCCGAATCCTTTTGCGATTGTAAGGTCGAGCGAATTTCGGGGCATCTCCCAGGTATTAGGGAAATCCTGGGAACCTAGCGCAACTATTCTTTCACCAATACGGTTGTACATAAGGCTGACCATTGACCTGTGCTCTGTATTTTGATAATAAACACCGGCATTGATAATATAGGGCGACTGACCCACCATCGGCCTGTTTTTGTCCCTGGAAAAATTGAAGCTGCTTGAAACTTTACTGTCAATTACAGATGCATTGAACAGGATGGTAATATTTCTTAAGAATTTTACCGCGCCGCTTGTTCCTTCGAGGTTGAAAAATCTCTTTCTTAAATCAAGTTCAATTCCTTTGCTTTCAGATTTTTGTGTATTGAAGGGGATATATTCCCAACCGTTTGAACCGGGGTAGAGCAACAATTCAATCGGGTTGCTGAAATTTTTATAAAACACACCAAGCGAAATAATTTCCGATTCTGTAGGGTACCACTCATACCGCAGGTCGAAATTGTGTATATAACTGTTGGTAAGCGTATCGTTACCATAAACAGTTGCAAACCTTTGAAAATCAACAAATGCAAACGGTGCAATTTCTCTGAATTCAGGGCGGTTTACAGTTTTGCCATAAGAAGCACGGATAATGTGCATTTCGTTTATTTTGTAGGTAAGGTTTGCCGAGAAAAATATATCGAGTGTATCAAAGACCCTGTCGGGTGTGACAGCAGGGTCTTCCTGAAAACCGTACAATTTTCGTGTATATTGTTCCATCCTCACCCCACTGTACAATATGAGGTTTTGAAGAACAGGTATTTCGAGGCCGAAATAGGGGGAAGCTGTTTTCAAATCTACATTGTACGAGTTGTTGGCTTTATAACTTTCGCCATAAATCAATCCTTCGTTAAAATAAAAATTAGATGTGTCGAGCAGTTCTTCTACCGGTAAAAAGGTATTAATCCTGAAACTGCTGGGGCGGGCCTGCCTGATACCAATATTCCTGGCATCAAATTCCCTTATCCTTTGTTCGAAAAAGAAACCTGTTTTGAACACAAAATTGCGTTCCCACATGTTAAACGGCTGTTTGATGTTCAAGACTGCATTATAGATCTTTTCTTCAAGGCCCAGGTAAAGCCGTCCTGTTTCATAAGGCACCACACTGGTCGGGATTATGAGCCTGTATTCTTTTAGCCCTGTACGTGGATTTTCCTGTTTTGAATATCTAAGGCGCTTAATATCAGGTTCGTTGTTTGATGTTATTGAATATCCTGCAATCCAATCAATTAAAGTATTACTCCTGTTTAGGTTGAATTTTCCCGATAACTGGCCTGAGTATATAAACCGTGAATTAAAATGCATTTCCCTTCCCAATAACGTATCGGGCTCGGAACCAATGTAGTAATTTTCACCTGATCGCAGGGTTGTTCTGTCTTTTCCAAGTTGAATGAGGAAATTTCTTAATTCAATGCGCTGGTTATTACCGAAAATAAAGAGCCAGTTATGTAACAATCCCATTTTTACCGAGGTTATATAAGATTCATCAGGGAACCTGTATGCAGGTTTACCTTCAGAAGTGGTAGGTTCTATATTACTATATTCTGTCTTGGTTAAACAGTTTATTTCGTTGTTAAGGCTATAATTTACCGCGGTAAGGTTACCTATGGTAATTTTCCCCAAAACAAACCGTCTGTTTATGCCGGCCATAAAGCCCTGGTTTGGGATGGCCGTTATTTTTTTCAGGTTGAAAGATTCATTATCAAAACTTTTAGATATGGCTTCAAGTTTAGCCTTTTTAAGATTGTTTTCTTCCACAGTCCCGGTAAATTTAAAAAGCTCTTCCATTTCTGCGCTTGAGGGGAAGGCAGATGGTAGTTGCCTTGTACCGTCGTCAAAGCCCATCCAGTCGTATTTGCCACCTTTGTATGTATAGAAATCATCGAATGTGACTTCGTTATTATATCCGGTGGAATAAGTAACAAAAGCGCTGTTTTCATCGGCTGTGCCCTTGGTGACAATATTGATGGCTGCCCCGGCAAAATCGGCAGGAAGCTCGGGGGCCGGGCTTTTATATATATAAATATTGTCTATCATATTGCTGGGGATGGCATCAAACGAGAAGGAACGTTTGTCTGTTTCAAAGCTCGGGGCCGTAGTGCCGTTAAGCAATATCGAATTATACCTTTCATAAAGCCCGCGAACGATTACAAACCGGCCATCGGTTATGGTAATCCCCGGAACACGCCTGATTACCTCTGCGGCATCCTTATCCTGGCTTTTTGATATCTGTTGGGCGCTTATCCCGCTAACAATCAGGTTTCCCGATTTTATTGATGACATCAGCGAAATTTCAGTATCTGTACGGCGTGTTTTTTTAATCACTACTTCATCGAGGCCTATGGTAGCGGATTTAAGTTTAACATCAAGCGTTGTTGTTGCACCTGAAGAAATATCTACCTGGAAAATTTGCTGGTCGTAAGATATATAAGATACCACGATATTATATTTGCCAGGGCTTATATTATCAAGTATATAGTTGCCTTCAAAATCTGTTATGGTACCTTTTACAGTTCCCTGGATGACCACCGTGGCACCGATCAGGTCTTCGCCTGTTTCAGCATCGGTAATTTTTCCCGACAGGTTCCCGGCCTGGGACCAGGATTTAACAATTACAAAAAGTGAAAGTGCAGACAAAATCAAAATTCTTTTCATTCCCTATTCTTATGTTAAGTGTAATTCAATTAATTATCAATAATATATATCATGCAAATTGATAGTATTTTTCAAGGGCGAAAAGTAGGTATATTTGATTTGGAAGAGGTAATTAGAATATTATTAATAGGTTAAGTTTATGTTAATAATTGTACTGTAATTAATTGATATTTATATATATAGAATTTGAAAGAATGCTGGTTGCAGTTTTAAGGTGTTTTGGTGAACATTTTATTTGTAATTTTCGCACTGTTATTAACAAAAAAAGTTTTGAATAACAGGAGGTTAATGAAAAAATGAAGAATGATATTGTATATAAAATATTAATTGTTGACGACGAGCCCGATATTGTGGAGTTTTTGTCCTACAACCTGAAACGGGAAGGGTACGAAGTAAATTCGGCATTAAACGGTTTTGATGGCATTGATGTCGCCCGAAAGTTCAGGCCCCACCTGATTCTGCTCGACATAATGATGCCGGGCATGGATGGCATTGAAACATGTGAGCAAATGCGCGCCACCCATGGCTTAGAACAAACAGTGATAGCTTTTCTTACCGCTCGTGGTGAAGATTATTCCCAGGTAGCAGGCTTTGATGCGGGCGCTGATGATTATATTACCAAGCCCATTAAACCAAAAGTCCTAATTAGCAGGATAAAGGCATTGTTAAAGCGCTATGGCAAGGTTATACATCATTTTGAAGCTGGCGAGGAGGCTAAACTGATTTCACGCGGCGACCTTGTGATTGATAAGGACAGGTACGTAGTTATTTTAAACGGTGAAGAATTGGTGCTGCCAAAAAAAGAGTTCAAGTTACTACTGCTCATCTCTTCAAAACCGGAAAAGGTTTTTACCCGCGACGAAATTTTTACGCAGGTCTGGGGGGACGATGTGATTGTCGGAGACAGGACCATAGATGTTCACATCCGGAAGCTCAGGGAAAAGCTGGGCGAAAAACATATTGTCACCATAAAAGGGGTAGGGTATAAGTTTGTGGAATAGTTACTTTAAAAAATGACACCTTCAACCCTTTTAAGTTGGGGATAGAATAAAGACGATCCAATCCTTTTTGTATATTTTAGGGACATATTCCGGGAGGGGCGTTTGGTGCATTATTTGTCTTTAATAAAGATTTAATCTTAGGTACGGCAATCATAACTTTAATTTAACAATCAGGTAAACTACCGGCAGTAACTTAGTGCCTGAATTTTTATTACCGGAAAAATGAACCTGAATAATTTAAAGCTGTTGCTGGTAGATGACGATGCAGATATTGTAGAGTTCCTTAGTTATAACCTGAAAAACGAAGGATTCAATATTTACAAGGCCTATAATGGTGTTGAAGCGCTGAAAATTGCTTCGAATATCAATCCGCAGGTGGTAATCCTTGATATTATGATGCCCGAAATGGACGGTATTGAGACGTGTGTGAGGATGCGTGAAATACCTTCAATGAAGAACTCGCTCATACTGTTTTTTTCGGCCCGGGGCGAAGATTACTCGGTGATTGCAGGTTACGAGGCCGGCGGCGATGATTACATTCAAAAACCAATAAAACCAAAAGTATTGGTATCAAGGCTTAAAGCCATGTTGCGCAGGTTCGACAATGAAGAACCGGAAAGCAGCAATCCTTCATCCAATCTTATAAGGTTTGAAAACCTAACCATTCAACCCGACCGGCACCTGATTGTATGCAACGACAGAGAATACCAGTTGCCCAGGAAGGAATTCAAACTGCTTACTTTGCTCACCTCCAGACCATCGAGGGTATTTACGCGAAACGAGATATTCGACCACCTGTGGGGCTCGGAAAATGGTGTGAGCGACCGTACCATTGATGTTTATGTAAGAAAACTCAGGGAGCGGATAGGCGATGACAAAATAGTAACAGTTAAAGGGGTAGGGTATAAGTTTGCGGAGTAGATTAGAAGCGTAATTTTACAGGTAAGAAGAAAACAATCATTTCAAAAAAAATTGTATTTTAACAGCATCTTTGTTTAAATAAAAGATATATCAATAAGTTACGATATTCTTATTCATTTAGAAATGAGCCAATTCTTCAGAATGATCTATTGTAAACCAGCTTTTATAATTTCGCTTGCTGTATTACTCTTTATATTTTCTTTCCCCGTATTTGCACAAGAAGATATGCATGTTGGGTATATAATTTCAAATTCCAATGATACTGTTCATGGGTTTATTAGTCTGAAATCTTTCATACAAAACAGCCGTTTTTGTGAGTTTAAGGCTGGTACTGATAAAAATATAACTACCTATACACCCAATGAAATTAATGCTTTTAGGATTAAAGATGGTAAATATTATATTTCTAAGGAGATTGTCCTGGATAATCAAAAAAGAAAAGTATTCCTTGAATTTTTATTAAAAGGCTTTGTAAATCTGTACTATATGAAGGACTATTCTAGAGAATATTTCTTTATTGAGAAAGACAGTACAATGTATGAATTGTCCAATAATGAATTTGAACTATTCGATGAACTTGGCAATAAGTACTTAAAAAAGTCAAACCAGTATCAGGGGGCCTTAACCTACCTTTTTCAGGAAGCACCTGACTTAAACGATAAAATACTAAATACTGAATTCACCTCTAATTCATTAGTTACGGTTACAAAAGAATACCATAACATTGTGTGTAAAGATTATAAATGCATTGAATATGAAAAACCAGTCAGTTCAACTATTTATTTTGAACCAATTTTAGGTTTTATATTTTCCAGTATGGGATTAGGGACTTCTGCAGATCATTCAAAAGATAGCAGACCGAATGTTGGAATGAATTTAAGTTATTTTCCTGATAAAAAACGCGATACATGGAGTTACAAATTAGGTATTTATTATTCATACAATGATTTTCAAAAGGTTTTTTATGATGTATTGCACAATGATGAGTTACGTCCGTTTGAAATATATACCAGGTATTCGATTTTAAGAGTTCCTTTTATAATAGAATATGCAATTCCTACAGGAGATTTAGAACCTCTGATTTCGTTTGGTTATCATAATATTTTCATCTTAAATCCGGAATACGACGCAAAAGCTATTTATGAAATAAATCCTTCAAGATATTATTATTATCCCATGCAGTCTGATTTTCGTAAATATCAATTCGGATTCTCTGCAGGTCTTGGTTTAAAATATGTATTCAATAACTCACAATATATTTATCTAAAAGGTAATTATGAATATAGATTTCCAAGCGTTAACCTGAATCATATTTTTGATTATCATTTTGTTAATTCCTTCATGCTTAATATTGGTTACGGAATTAAAATCAAATAGAACTTCTTTGCCCCCTATTTTTGCGTTTTCGAGAAATTTTGGCCAATCCACCATCAACCTTAGCTTCTTCTATAGAAGTTTACCTTTTTGAAAGAAAATATTATGCTACCTCTCTTTCAAAAAACCTCTCAGCCATAAGCCGGAGTCTTTAATATACCTGTCAAGGGATGGATAGTCTGTGTAAACCAACCCGAAACGGGGCGAATAGCCTTCACTCCATTCAAAATTGTCGGTTAGCGACCACACGAAGAACCCTTCAATGTTCACACCTTTTTCTATAGCTTTAAGTGTATAATCAATAGACTGCTTTATATATTCTGTTCGTTCAGGATCATGTACCGTACCATTATCCAGTTTGTCTTCGTAGCACACACCGCATTCGGTGACCACAATCTTTTTTACCCCTTCGTATTCCCATACTTTGTTAAGCACTTTGTACAATCCTTTTGGGTATACTTCGAACCCCATGGCATTTACAACGGCATCGCGTTTTTCAGGTGGTACCTCACTGGCAAAAATAAGCGGAGGTATCAGGCTGAACCTTGAGACAAGCCTGAAATAGTATTGTACGCCATAAAAATCGAAGTCGAATTTAAGTTTTTTTTCATCTCCCGGTTTGAAATACTTCTCAATGCGTTTAAGCAATGGGATGGCATCGTATGGATAGCCCATTCCAAGGGCAGGCTCGATGAATAAACGGTTAACGATGGCATCAATACGCTGTGCTGCCTTCGTGTGCAATTCGGATTTCTTTAATGGTTTCACATGAGAAAGGGAGAAAGTGGTACCTGTGTGGGCTTTTTTTACATTGTTGCGTATGATCCTTCCCCCTTCTGCCTGGCAAAGCGCAGCGTGGTGTGCCGCTGGCAGGAAATTCCGCAGCCCTTTTCTGCCGGGGGCATGATACCCGGTGTAATAACCCAGTCCGGTAAAAGTCATCGGTTCGTTGAGCACGATCCAGTTTTTCACTTTTTTGCCGAATCGGCGGGTGCATACATCGACATAGTCTGCAAACCACCCCGTGATGTCCCTGTTAGTCCAGCCGCCCTTATCTTCAAGCGCCTGGGGCAGGTCCCAGTGATAGAGCGTAACCCACGGTTCTATCCCTCTTTCAAGGCAGAAATCTATTACCTTTTCGTAGTAGTCAAGTCCTTTTTCATTAATGGCTCCTCTTCCTTCAGGCATTATCCTCGGCCACGAAAGCGAGAACCTGAATGCATTCAGGTTTATGCTGTGAAGCAGCCTGATATCTTCTTTATAATTGCGATAAAAGTCTGTCGCTGTGTCACCGTTTTCGTTGTTTTTTATTTTTCCTTTTCTGTGGGTAAACACATCCCAGATTGAGGGGCCTTTGCCATCTGTATCCACTGCCCCTTCGGTCTGATAAGCCGCGGCAGCGGCACCCCAGGCGAAATATTTTCTTTTTGTTTTTTTATGAATAGATTTAAGAAACTTCATTAATGTTGCAGTTTGGTTAAACAATAAATTGAAACCGGAGACCATCAATGCCGATTGCTTTAAGAAGTATCGCCGGTTCATAAGATTATTACCTGGGTTATCTGCAATGATTTATTTTTCAGGGATAATGTTTTAGAAGTGTTTTTTGAGGGATGTCATCCTTTTTTTTGTTTTTTGAAAAAGTAAGCTTATAATCTTTATCCCACTTGTTTTTTCGCAGAATATCCTGCACATGCATCTCGAATATACGGTTAATCACCTGGGCAGTGATATCGGGATAACTAATCTCTATTTTGTAATCGGAGTTAAGCCAGTCGTAAATATTGTCGTAATTTTTTTCTTTTAGCTTTTTAATCACAGGTATACCCATTGCTTTGAGTGCTTCAGCATTACATTGCTGCTCGTACTGGTTTTCCATGGGTACCACCATTAGTTTTTTTCCAAGAAACATAGCTTCGGCCGGTGTTTCAAACCCTGCCCCGCAAAGAATACCCGTTGATGAGGCCATGCTCTGTATAAACGAGTCATTTGAAACCGGGTATATTTCTATGTTCTTTTTTATGATAACCTGTTTGTTGTGTTTAGAAAAAACCTGCCACCTGATGTTGTCGAAATTTTTAAGATGACCGATCAGCTGTTCGTCGTCATAAGCCGGAAGGTAAACCGTATAATGTCCGTTGTCTGTAGGTTTGAGCTCCCTTATCTCCCGTCTGATCACAGGGGTGTAAATATTTTTAGAATACCTGGCAAAATGAAACCCTATTTTATAAGAAGATGGGGCATAATTTTTCAAAATAAATTTTCCAAAAAGATCGGTCTCCTTTGGTTTGGGCGAGTTCTTATCGAGTATTGCGGCCTGGTGGCTGAGCGACACACAGGGTATCTTTTTAAAATAACATGCCCAGCCCGAAATGGGTTCAAAATCGTTGATCACGAAATCATAGTTTTCCACGGGCAGCTCTTTTATTTCTTTTCGCACCGACTTGGCTTTCGACTCAATGTAGGTGTTCCATATATCCACTCCACCTTTTTTGCCAAAAATAAAACTCAGGCCTTTAAGCCGGTATTTCACCTCAAACGGCAGTTCGAGGTCAACCTGCGTACCGCTGACAAGGATATCGGTTTCGCACTTTTTCTTCAGCAATGGAATGATCTCCGTGGCGCGGCTAAGGTGACCATTGCCTGTTCCCTGGATGGCGTAAAGGATTTTCATTTGTTTAATAGGTTTGTTTTTTAAAAGCATCAGGCAGATGAATGCATTAATTTTTAATATCCTTTTGTATGTCGTTCAGCATGAAATTAAAAAGCTCTTTAGAACCATAATCTGCAAGGGCTAGTTCTCCATCTTCGACAGTGTTATCGTTATCCTGCGGAATGTAATTTTCTGAAAATGTGTATATTTTCCATTTACCTTTTTTATATTCCAGGGCGGTGAGATTTTCCACCCAGTCGCCGGAATTCATATATACAATCTTTTTCCTGTTCTTTTCTATTTTTCTTATTTCGGCCTTATGGATATGCCCGCATACAATATAACTATACCCTTTACTTGCAGCAACCTGAGCGGCGGTTTCCTCGAACCTGTTGATATATTTAACGGCAGTTTTTACATTGTCTTTTATCCTTTTTGAAATCGAGACCTTTCCTTTGCCCAGAAACCTGTTTATGCGGTTTACGATATTATTCAGCACAATCAGGGCGTCATAACCTATTGAACCCAACTTGGCAAGCCATTTTGAGTTTTGTATTACCACATCAAAAACATCTCCATGAAAGAACCATGCTTTCTTATCATCAATGTCGAGTACAAGCTGGTTGGTAATTTCGAGCGATCCTATTTTCAGCCCGCTGAATTTGCGCAGCATTTCATCGTGGTTTCCGGTAATATAATAGGTTTTTACTCCTTTAGCTGCCATGCCGATCACCTGTTTAATAACTTTCATGTGTGTTTTCGGCCAGTAACGTTTACTGAACTGCCAGATGTCTATAATATCACCGTTAAGGATTAATGTCTTAGGTTTTACGGATTTCAGGTAGGTGAGGAGTTCTTTTGCGTGACAACCGTATGTGCCGAGATGGACATCAGAGATAACAACAATATCTACGTTTCTTTTGCTCATATTTAAAACTTATACAGCAAAGAAACAAATGGTTTATAACCTTAATATTAAGTAAATGTTAAGTAAATGATAAATTATTCTGTAAGTATGGGGATCAGATTAACTGCAATTTAAGGCGGACATTAATTTTTTCCAGCTCTTTCTTTGCCTGCTCTGAATTTTTCACCTTTAACACCGGCATAATCTCTTTGTTTTTTGAATCACAGAGGATTACCCTATATCCGATATCTGCAACATTGAGCTGGCGGTTGCTTCTGCTATATGCCGTCCACGATTTTGCTGATTTTTTTATCCCGAGTTTCATCCCTTCATGAAGAGCCATCCATTTGCCGACAGGGAAAATTCCAAAAAGGTAAGTGGCAGGTTTTATCTTTTTTTGTTCAAAATTAATTATGCTCCCCGACCGGGTAAAACCAACAAACGATCCCAGAACCACCAGGATAAGGCCTGCAGGGTCGAAGTAAGTAACCGGAATTCCGGTTAAAAACATAAATATCCCTGCTGTAGTCCCAACCGGGCCAAAGGAATATCCAAGATTGTATTTTGATTTCATTTTGCTTATAAAGCTTTAAAATTAGAATAATTTAAGAATTGGTGATAATAATCGAACCGGTTTGTGACAGGTTGTAATTTTTTTTATATTTATCCCATCTTACAAACCAACTTAATTGTTATGATAATGACACCCTAATTATTGCATACGCAAGAAATTCAATTACCCACTCATACTAATCTCATGAAAAAACAAATACTGTTTCTTGTATTATCCTTGATATCAATTACAGAATCTTTCACTCAGATTGTTTTTGAAAAAGGATATTATATAGATGAATCTGATCAAAAAGTTGAATGTTTAATAAAAAACATTGATTGGAAGCACAATCCCAAAGAAATTGAGTATATGCTGCCTCAGGATAATATTGTTCAACTGGTAAATATTGAAAATATTAAGGAATTTGGAATAGTTGGTGTTTCAAGGTATGTTAAAGCAAATGTGAAAATTGACAGGTCCAGTAACGCAATTATTAATATGAGTTCAAATAAAAATCCAGATTTTCATGAAGAAATACTATTTCTTAATGTGCTGGTTGAGGGCAATGCTTCATTATATGTATACGAGGAAGCTAACCTTACGCGTTTTTTCTATAGTATAGATGGTTCCGAAATTGAACAATTGGTGCATAAACCCTATTTGGTAAATAACAAAATTGCACGTAATAATTATTTTAAGCAGCAGATTATAAATAACCTGGTATGCGAGGAAATTGATATGAAAGATATTGAATATTTAACTTATGGGAAAAGTGATTTAAAGAAGATATTTATTAAATATAATACATGTATTAATTCAGTCTATACCACTTATGAATCAAAGCAAAAGAAGAATTACTTCAACCTTACGATAAAACCGGGTTTAAATTATAATGCACTGGCAATAAAAAACAGTATGGAAAATTCGATGGATACGGATTTCGGGGACAATTGGGGTATAAGATTCGGATTTGAAGCAGAATATATCTTTCCTTTTAATAAAAACAAATGGGGTGTTATAATTAAGCCGGCATTTCAATACTTTTCATCAGAGACATCTAAAGAATCAAACACTATTTCCGGGGGAATAATTATTTCAAAAGTTTTATACGGGTCATTAGAAATACCTGTAGGTGTAAGATATAATATATTTCTGAATGATAAGTCGAAAATTATGTTAACGGGTTCTTATATTTTTTGTACCAGTAATTATTCAGAAATTAAGTTCACCAGGAATGATGGTTCTCTTCTTAAATCTTTAGATATTAACCCGAGAAGAAATGTGTCTTTTGGTTTAGGATATAAATATAAGGACAGGTACAGTTTAGAATTCTATTATCAAACAAATCGCGAACTTTTAGGAGATTATTTATTTTGGAATTCTGAATATAAAACATTCTCTATTTTAATTGGATACACACTGTTTTAAAAGTGTCCCGTAAGGCTCAAAAATATATAAAGATCAGAAAAATCGTTAAAGTTTTTTTCAAGCATAACCAGTTAGTTACAACTACATTAAAAAGCCAAGCAGCAGCCCTGCAGCTACTGCCGAGCCTATTACGCCGGCTACATTTGGAGCCATGGCATGCATCAGCAGGTGGTTTCCCGGGTCTTCTTTCAATCCCATGTTTTGTACAACCCTGGCGCTGTCGGGTACAGCAGAAACCCCGGCGGCGCCTATCAGCGGGTTTATTTTTTTGCTTTCGGGCAGAAAGATATTCATAATATGGGCAAATACAACACCTCCTGCTGTTGCCAGAATGAAAGATATTGCCCCGAGCAAAAATATCAGCAACGACCGGGGGGTCAGAAAAATATCGGCCTGTGTTGAAGCACCGACGGTTAAGCCAAGTACCATGGTAACAATATCTATTAAAGATGTTCTTGCAGTCTCGGCAAGCCGGTTGGTTACACCCGATTCTTTCAGGATATTTCCAAAAAATAACATTCCCAGCAAAGGCAAGGCGCTGGGAGAGATAAGGGTAGTAAGTATAAGCCCGATGATGGGGAACATGATTTTCTCATTGCGGGACACTGCCCTCGGAGGTTTCATTTTAATCATGCGCTGTTTGCGAGTGGTGAGCAGGCGCATTACCGGGGGCTGAATTACCGGTACCAGTGCCATATAAGAATATGCTGCAATGGCAATGGGGCCTATCAGGTTTCGTGATTGTTCATATACCATCTCCCCGTTTTGCATAAACCACCCATTAGCCAGTTTTGAGGACAGAAAGATGGCTGTTGGCCCGTCAGCGCCGCCGATAATACCTATTGCGCCAGCCGAAGCGTAATCAAATCCCAGCAACAATGCCCCGAGAAAAGTAAGAAAGATGCCAACCTGGGCTGCCGCCCCCAAAATCATTAAGCGGGGATTGGAAATCAGTGCCGAAAAATCAGTCATTGCACCTATGCCTAAAAAAATCAGCGGAGGGTAAATCCCTTTCAACACGCCAAAATAAAGATAATTCAATACACTACCCGGTTCGTAGACCCCAAGCTGCAACCCAGGGTCGCCCGGTTGCCATAGGCCCATTGTAACCCCTGCAGACTGGGTAATAAACGGTATGTTACCAATAATTATTCCTGTGCCAATGGGGATAAGCAATAAAGGCTCATAATTGTATTTTATTGCAAGGTAGATGAACAATAATCCAACCACAATCATGATGAAATGTCCCAGGGTCAAATTCCTGAAACCGGTATAGTTAAAAAATTTAATTACACCCCGGGTTAATGATTTCATAATACCGGGTTGCCCTGCCGATTTCATTTCAATGGATTGCCCTTCCCTGCCCGGATTAAAGGCATTTGCCTTATGCAGTGTGGAATGCAGAATGCCCAGTAATGTTATGATTGAAAGAACCAGGAGAAACTTTTTCATAACCAGTTATTCTAATTATATTTATTTTATCATTATACCATTTCCAGCAGAATGTCCCCTTCAAGGACTGCATCCCCACGGTTAGCTCTAACGCTTTCAACCACCCCGTCTTTTTCGGCCAGGATATTGTTTTCCATCTTCATCGCTTCCATCGTCATCAACACATCGCCTTTTTTAATTATATCCCCCGCTTTCACATTAACAGATAATATATTGCCGGGCAGGGGAGACATGACCGGGGTTGTTGAGCCGCCCTCTTTCTTTTCAATTCGTTTTTCTTCTGAAGCTATAACTTTACGGACAAGCGTAGGGGTCTTGCTTGTTTTAATTTCGCGGTCGAGTTCAACTTCATACAGGGTGCCATTTACTTCGATGGTGGCAATATTTTCCTCAATTTTTTTAAAGTCTACATCATAACTATTGCCCCTTATTGTAAACTTGAATTTTTTCATATAAAAACTTGTTAGGGACGGTTAAACTGATTTCTTACCTGGTATATTTTTGAACTCCACGGAGAATACAAGCGTGATTCTCTTTTAATGGTAAGGTTTCTGCTTTCTTCATCGTGATATTGGTTAAAATAAAGGTACAATGCCATGCTTATGGCAGCGCTTACCTCACCGGTCAGGGCTTCTTCATGTCCGTGGTTTGTGAGGTTTCTTTTTTTCGGTTGTATTCTAATTTTAATCAATGCAGGGATAAGATTAAATACCCATGAAAGCATTACAAGTGCCAGCAAAACTATCAGGTAGCCTATTACCGCGATAATCAGGGCATTTCCCTCTAACGCGGCCAGGTAGATGACCATATTCAGTATCGTATCACTCATTATAAAGGTATATTCGAATGTTTTTTTGGCGGTAAAATATCCTTTTTTGTGGCCAGGGTTTTAAAGGCCCTGATTACACGAAACCTTGTGTTCCTTGGTTCAATTACATCGTCAATGTAGCCATACCTGGCGGCCTGGTATGGATTTGCAAATTTTTCCCTGTATTCGTCTTCCTTGTTTTTGATAAACTTCTGCAATTCATCCGGGTTTTCAATTTCAGACATTTTTTTTCCTTCCAGAATTTCAATAGCCCCGCGGGGGCCCATCACGGCAATTTCTGCCGAAGGCCAGGCGTAATTAATATCCCCTCGCAGTTGTTTTGAACTCATCACATCGTGCGCACCGCCGTATGATTTTCTGAGTATTACGGTAACTTTTGGCACGGTGGCCTCCCCATAGGCAAACAGAAGTTTGGCGCCATGAACAATTATTCCTCCGTATTCCTGGGCCGATCCCGGTAAAAAACCAGGAACATCAACAAGGGTAAAAAGGGGGATATTAAATGCATCACAGAAGCGCACAAACCTGGCAGCTTTTCTGGAAGCGCTGATATCAAGTACCCCGGCCAGGAAATTAGGCTGATTTGCCACAATTCCCACCGGTATACCACCCATTTTTGCAAAACCGGTTATAATATTCCTTGCAAATTTGCATTGTATTTCGAGAAATTCACCCTCATCCACCAGCAGGTGTACAACATCCAAAATATCATATGGTTTGTTGGGATCTTCAGGAACAATATCATTCAGTGAATCTTCGATACGGTCTATCGGATCTTTAATGTTACTTACAGGAGGCTCTTCAAGGTTGTTTTGCGGTAAATAGCTCAACAGTTTCCTTATGAGCAGCAGGCCTTCCTCCTCGTTTTCGGCAACGAAATGAGCAACCCCCGATCTTGATGCGTGCACTTCAGCGCCGCCAAGGTCTTCCGTTGATATTCTTTCCCCGGTTACAGTCTGTGTTACTTTGGGTCCGGTAACAAACATGTAACTGGTGTTTTCGCTCATCACGATAAAATCGGTTAGGGCAGGACTGTATACAGCGCCCCCGGCACAGGGGCCGAAGACTGCTGATATCTGGGGAATTACGCCCGAAGCCAGAATGTTTCTCTCGAAAATCTCGGCATAACCTGCCAGGCTTCTTACCCCTTCCTGTATGCGCGCTCCACCGCTATCGTTGATGCCTATCACCGGTGCGCCGACTTTCATGGCCTGGTCCATAATCTTGCAGATTTTCTGCGCGAAAGTCTCTGAAAGGGAACCTCCAAATACTGTAAAATCCTGGGAGAATACATACACTACGCGTCCATCAATGGTACCATGGCCTGTAATAACGCCATCGGCAAGATATTCCTGGTTCTCCAGGCCAAAGTCATGACAGCGGTGTGTAACAAACATATCATATTCTTCAAAGCTTCCTTCGTCAAGAAGAATTTCAATTCGTTCCCGGGCTGTATATTTGCCTTTTTGATGTTGTGATTCTATCCGCTGTTCGCCCCCGCCCATTTTGGCTTTGTCGCGGAGTTCAATTAATTGTTTGATCTTATCCTGGCTGCTCATTGCTTATGTATAAGCTGAATTTTTAAGATCGTGCTTGCCCTTTCATGAGAAAATTTTTCTGAAAAAAGCACCTTCTTCAAATTTAGAGGATAGAATTTACAAAAAATATGAGAATAATCCATGTTTTGAGATGTAATATTTATGGGACAGACTTCCGGTTTCAGAAAAATCAAATATATGGACAGTTTGAGTCAGGGTTTGGGTATTGAGGGACAAAATCAGTTTGGAGTTTTTGCTTCATCACGATCTTCCTCTAAACTCAAATCTTCTCTTGCTCAATACTCAAACTCCAAACTGAATTATTGCAGACCTTTTATTAAGGCAAACAGCATTTTAGAAATTTCTTCAAAAGAATTGTAGAATGAGTTAAAAGTATTCCCGGAAATTATTTTTTGGTCTTTGAGGTAATCAAAAATGGCGACACATTCAAAAACACTACCTCTTGCAATAACATAGAAGTTTTTTTTATCGGCTTTGGTAAAGCGGCCTGATCCTTCTGCAATATTAAGCATGATGCTGAAAGAAGCTCTTCTTAACTGGTCATGAACAACCTTGTCTGTTTTAATTTCAGCCAACAAAGCCGAGATATCTGCATTCAACAATTTCGACTTACCGTAAACTTCAAGTTTTTCAAAATCAAACATAAGAACGGTTTGAGTCAGGGTTTGGGTATTGAGGGACAAAATCAGTTTGGAGTTTTTGCTTCATCACG
>JAFGPL010000284.1 GCA_016936215.1 Bacteroidales bacterium | reverse complement strand
ATAATTTGGTCTTAACTAAACGACATTGATTCACAATTCAAGAATACAGGCCCACCTGAAGCACAAAGGTTATCGGGCATACCCGAGATTTCTGCCAAACTTAAATTTTCATCAGGCATATTAATTGCAGGGATTAACGGTGGCATCAACACATTAAAGCCAAGAATAGTTTCAGATGAAGGTAGTATAACTGGTCAAACAATTTCAAATGCATATTTCGGTGCTTTTGGAAAAATCAAATCTAAAACTTTAACAATCAACAGTCAGTTAGTTTATGGGGAAAATCTTACTCATCTTACAATGACGGGCGGTTTTGGCGCTTCAAGTGACCCTCTGTCAAACATAGACTACGAATATTCTGCAATAAAGACATTTACAGGTTGGGCAGAGATTTATAATAATTCAGACAATTTGCAGCTTGGGCTATTTACAGGTTTTTCCAAGTCATTAGGGGCGACTGCTGACTATTTTCCTCTTGCGGGTTATAGCAGAAACGACGATATGGCCTACATATATAGAATTGCCCCCAGAATTGTTTTTTTCTCAGGAAAACTTCAGTTATCGTTTGAATATATTTTAAACTGTGCAGTTTATGGGAGTGCTTTTAATATTAAGCATGAGGTAATTGAAAAGTTTGCCCCGGTTTACAATCACAGGTTTTTGTTTTCGGTTCAATATGATTTTTAGTTTACCAACGATTTTGGTAAGGATAAACTGAATTATATTTCCTGGTAGAGCTGTAGTTGTTCTTTGATTTTCTTTAACAGTTCGTCTTTTTTAATAGGTTTTGACATATAATCGTTAAACCCCAGCTTAAGCAGGTTTTGTTTCTCTTGTTCAAGTGCGTATGCCGTAACTGCAATTACCGGAAGTTTACTGTTAATTTTCCTTATTTCCTTAAATGCCGCAATGCCATCCATCTCAGGCATTTTGATATCCATGAGCACCAGGTCAACAGTATGGTTGTCTTTGCATATCTTTATGGCATCTAACCCATTTTCAGCATGAAGCAGGTTTATGTCAAAGTTTCTTAAGATTGCCTTTATCAAAAGAAAATTATAAATTTCATCCTCTGCGGCAAGCACCGTAATTCTCCTGTTTTTGCCATCCTGCTTTAACATTTTTATATGATCCGGCGGTTCACCAGCAGGTTTGTATGGTAGTGTTAGAGTGAAGGTTGAGCCGGTACCGGGTTCTGATTCAAAACTTATATTGCCGCCTAGCATTTGTGAAAAGGATTTTGCAATGGTCAATCCTAGCCCTGCCCCTCCATAATTGATATGTATAGACGGATCGGCCTGCTGGAACCTTTCAAAAATAATATTATCGGCATGTTTTGGTATACCAATTCCGCTGTCTTTTATCTTGAAGATTATCTGATTATTGTCATTAATTGAATATTCAAGATGGACAAACCCGCTATGGGTAAATTTTATGGCATTGTCAAGAATGTTGTTCAGTATTTGCGTAAGCTTGGTTTCATCGGTGATGATATGGAACGAAGGATACTTAATGTGCTTTATAACTTTGAATTCCAATTTTTTAACAACTGCAATCCTTGAATAGGTGCTAAATATTTGCTTCATGAGTTCATACAGGTCTAATGGTTTGCTCACGATAGACTCATGGCCTGTTTGAATACTTGCAACTGTAAGCACATTATTTACAATTGCCAGTAACTGGTGGCTGCTGTCATTGATAATTGATGTAAATTCTTTAATTTTTTCAGGTGTTTTTTCTTCCATGTTATTCAATATCTCAGAAAATCCTACAATGGCATTCAATGGTGTACGGATTTCGTGCGACATGTTTTGCAAAAAAGCATCTTTCAGCTTGTCCGATCTTTCTGCTTTATCAAGGGCATCAACCAATTGTTGTTCCATAACTTTGCGCTGGGTAATATCTTCCATCACGGTTACGAAATTCATCAGTGTTTTGTCGGGGTTGAATATTGGGGTGACAGAAATCCACTCCCAAATGGTTTTACCATCCTGGGTTTTTGTTTGCACCTCACCCCTGAAAACTTCATTTTTTTTCAGCGAACCGATGATAGAGGCCAGGCTTGTTTTTTTAGTGCTGTTGTCAGAGAGTATTCCAATGTCTTTGCCTGTTACTTCTTCAGGCTGGTATCCGGTAACCTCGGCAAACCTTTTGTTTACGTATTCTATAATGCCCCCGGTATTGGTAACGATAATCTGGGATGATGTCTGGTCAATTGCAGCTAAAAGCCTGTTGACTTTCTCTTCAGCTTCGGTAGCCAGTAACCTTTCTTTTTTGAGTTCAAGGACGCTGCGCACTGCCAAAGGTAGCCGGAATAACCTGTCTTTTACAACATAATCCCATGCCCCGGCTTTGATGGTGCCTGCAGCGGTTTCTTCGTCCAGGGTGCCAGTGACAAAAATAAACGGAATCAGGGGTTTGCTTTTTTTCAGATCATTAAGCGCTTCGAGGCCGGTATATTGGGGCAGGTTATAATCACTAAGGATGATATCCGGTGTGGTTTCATTAAGTGCCTGAAGAAAAGAATCTTTGTCTGCTGTAATATGCACGATGCAGTTGTATTCTTCAAGCAGGGCCAGTTGGGCCTTGTTCAGGTCTGCGTCCAAAGGCTCATCTTCAAGCATCAGTATATAAAGGTCTTTTTTATTCATTTGTTCGGTGTTGTATTCAGTATGGCCCAGAAATAACCTATTCCCTTTATTGCGGTAATAAATTCATTAAAGTCAATTGGTTTTACAACAAAACCATTGGCGCCTGTTTCATAGCTTTTATAAACATCAGTTTCAAGTTTGGAAGAAGTAAGCATCACTACCGGTAGGTTCTTATATTCTTCTGAACTGCGTATTATTTTCAGGACCTCAATACCATCGAGCTTTGGCATTTTGATGTCAAGCAATACAAATGCAGGGTCTGATTTTTCCCTGTGCGTGTATTTTCCCCTGTAAAAAAGATAATCAAGCGCTTCTTCCCCGTCGTGAACTAAATCTACATGGTTGATAAGATTTGATTCTTTAAACGCGGCAAGGGTTAATTCAACATCATTGATATTGTCCTCAACATATAATATCCTGCTTATGTTTTCCATAGTTTCCGGTTATTTTGGAAGCGTGACATAAAATACAGCCCCTTCGTTTATTTTTCCTTCAGCCCTTACTGTCCCTCCATGTTTAGCAACTATTTGTTTTACATTTGCCAGCCCTATCCCAATGCCGTCATATTCTTCAGCATCATGCAGCCTCTGAAATACCCCGAATAGTTTGCCGCTATAGTTCATATCGAAACCCGTCCCGTTGTCTTTAACAAAGAATTCATAATGACTTTCGGTTTCTGTTCCGGCAGCAATTTCAACTATTGCTTCGTTTTTACCAGTGGTATATTTAATAGCATTTGAAATCAGGTTCTCAAATACTAATTTAATCAAATTTTTGTCACCTTTGATTATTGGAAGGCTTGAAATCTTCCAGATAATTATCCTTTTCCCGATATCAGGTTTAAAAAGTTCAATTATTTCCTTGATCATTTGCTCAAGGTCAATGTCTGTGAATTTTAGCACAGTTCTTCCGAGCCGTGAGAATGACAGGAGGCTGTCAATCATGTCCGACATCCGTTCTGTGGCGCTTGTTATTTTAGAAAAATAATTTGTAATTGTATCATCAGGCTTATTAAGGCGCGAGAACATCATTTTTACAAATCCATCAATGTGGCGCACCGGAGCCCTAAGGTCGTGAGAAACACTATAGGCGAATGCCTCGAGGTCTTTGTTTAATTCATTTAGTTTCCTGGTTCTTTCCTCTACCTTTTTTTCCAGCTCAAGGTTTAGTTTAATGATCTCTTCTTCGGCTTTTTTCTGTTCGGTAATGTCCTGTATGGTAGCAAACAATGTATTTGATTTGTCAACAGGGTTACAAAGCATCCTTGTTATTGAATGAAAGTATCTTATTGGCCCATGCTCAGGGTTTGATCTGTAATTAACCGTCCAGGAATGGTCATACCTGTTTTCACTTGCTACTGTTTCAATAATAATATGTCTGTCATCGGGGTGCAAGGCTTTAAGGAACTGATTTAATTTGGGAGGCCCTTCTTCCTTGTTGAACCCGAAAAGTTTATAAAACTGGTCTGAAAAATACCCTGTTTCAGTTTCGATATTCAGCTCTAAATTCCCGATTTTGGCAGTTTGCTGGGCCAATGCCAGGTACTCTTCACTTTTTAGCAATGCTTCCTCTGCTTTTTTCTTTTCGGTGACATCATTCACCATACCCATCATCGCATAAGGCATTCCTTTTGAATCGTGGATTAAGGTACCGTAATATTCCCCTGTAAAACGGGTGTTGTTTTTTCTCAAGTAAGTAAAGTATTCAGGGCCCGAATTCTGGTTGCTCAACAATTTTTTAGCCTCAGTAATTACACACAAATGATCATCTGGGTCTATCACGTCTAACGCATTTACATTTAACATGCTATCAGCCGACTCATAGCCAATAAGTTCTGCCATCTGCCTGTTGCAGAATATCACATTTCCTTTCAGGTCGGTAAGAAATATCCCATAGGGGGACGTTTCTGCAAGCTTGCGGTATAATTCTTCACTTTCACGGAGCTTTTCTGTAGCAAGTCTTTGTTCTGTAGTATCCATGATGACCCAGATGGTACCTTCATTTATGTTAAGCGGGTCAATGGCTTTACCGTGAATGGTTGCCCAGAATCTGTCCCCATCTTTTCTTAAAGCTTTCATTTCATCGGTGAAGACGTCTCCTTTAGCCAGTAAGGTATAACCAAGGTTTCCTACTTTTTTATAATCAGGGGGTTCAGCATATAAAACCGAAACCTCTTTGTTATAGATTTCATCATGCTCATAACCGTACATATTGTAAAATGCACGGTTACCCCATTGTATCTTTCTGTTTTTTAAATATAATATCCCGAAATTTGTTGTATCAAGAATGGTTTGTTGCAGATCAACAAGTTGTTTAAATTTCTGTTCAGCTTCTTTTTTTTCTGTAATATCCGGAAATACGAGATATCCAGCTATAATTTCACCCCTGCTGTTTCGTACTGCTGAAGAACTTACAGATTCCCAGCGTATTGAACCATCTTTTCGTTTTATATAAAACTCTTTTCCCTTTGTTTCAATTCCTTTTAACGCCTTGGCAAGAGGCATTTCAAGCAAGGGTATTTCATTACCATTTTCATCAAAATCACGCCATGATGGTTTAATCTCTGATAAAGATTTTCCGATTTTTTTTGGTTCATCTTTAATACCCAAAAATTCAGCAGCGGCATCGTTGGTCAGCATTATTCTGTTAACTTCTGCATTTACTAAAACCATGGGTATGGGGGTTTGCATAAAAGCAGCAGAAAGTATTGTTTTTGTGTATTCCAATTCTTCATGGGCTTTTTTACTTTCGGTGATATCAAGTCCTACACCTGCATAATAGCGTTCCCCGGCAATTTTGGTCAATGCAGTGTTAAAAAGATAAAGCGCTTTTTCCCCGTTTTTTTTGGTCAGGTAAGCTTCCGATGATGAAAGTCCCTCTTTTAGTATTCTTTTACGGGCAGTTTTGATAATTTTTGTATCAGCGCCCCCTGGAATAAACCAGTCCCATATGTTCTTATTCTGCAACTCTTTGGCACTATAACCTGTTTCAGTTATATGCCGTTGGTTCCATTTTATAAGCTTTCCTTTCTGGTTATAAATGTAAACCAAACCCGGGATGCTCTCAAAAAGGGCATCGGTTAATAACCGCGAGCGTTTAAGCTCATCTTCGGCATTTTTGCGGTCTGTGATATCGGTTATTATTCCGGCGATACGGTTCCCTTTAACCGATTTAATAATAAACAGAGTCTGCGATATATGCCTAATTTTGCCGGATTTGTGTATTATCTGAAACTCCCCGGATGCCGGAACCTGCAGTATACCGGTTTTAATAGATTCTTTTACTTTTTTTTCCAGAATACTTTTAGACCCATTTTTTAATTTTGCTGACGGGTGCATGAAATAATACAGATCCCACCATTTTTTATTTATAGCCTGATTTCTTCCAATGCCAATTGTTTTTTCTGCGGATTTGTTCCACTCCTCAATCACGCCTTCTTCATTGATAATTACAATACCTTCTGATGATTCATCTATAAAACTTCGAAGACGTGACTCACTCTCTTTCAGGGCAATTTCAGACTTTTTACTTTCGGTGATATCAATCAACTGGCCCATACTCCGGGGTTTACCCCCTGAATCTTTTATTACGCTCACCAACATTTCTGCAATTCGCTTCTGGCCATTTTTGCAGATTATTTCTATCTCGTAACGTTGCGGTATTTTTTCGCCTTTTTGCCTGCGGATATACCTGTCGGTAACAATTTCAAGGCTTGCGGGTGATATAAGTTTTCTGAAATCCATTCCGGCAAGCTCTTTTTTACTATAGCCGGAAACGTTGCATAATTCATCGTTTCCATATATAAACCTGAAATTCTCATCTATTGTAAAAATTGCAGCCAGCGAGTTTTCAACAATAGAACGGTATTTGTCTTCGCTTTCTTTAAGCTTTTGTTCAACATATATTCTCTCAGTTACATCATGTGCTGTTGAATACCATAATTTTCCGTACCTGCAGCTTTCCCATTCAAGAACTTTGTATAACCCATCTTTACTTTTATACCTGTTGATATATATATGGGAGATGTTCCCGATTTTGGTATTATTAAAAATAGCCAGTGTTTTATCTTTGTCTTCTGGGTGGATGAATTCTGTTATTTTTTTCCCCTCAAGTTCAGCCAGGTTATAACCAAGTGTTTTCGGCCATTGTGGATTTACTTTTATTAAAGTACCTTCATTATCGGTTATGCATAAAAGGTCAACGCTATGGTTGAAAAAGTTAAGGTATAGGTTTTCAGTATCTTGCTTTTTCATGCATTACCTGTTTCAATATTTCAAGTATATTGGCAGAAAAGAACAGAAAAACATCACATAAAAATGCTTGTCTTATTAAATATAGGAAAAAAAATTGAGAATTAAAAACCTGTCAACCTTCAACAGATTCTTCATTTAATAAAAGTATCGTTTTATATAAAGGTAAAATTCTATAGAATAAGTTTTGTATTGTCAGCATAATCAATTAAAGAGAATAAAAGCTTGTTTTTCAGCAATTGGTAATTAATTGACAGTTATAGTGTCTGATAGCAGGCCTAAAACTTTAACTACTAATTTACATGTTCACCTGAATCTATTATTTAGTCAGGTCAAAATTTCAGTAGGACATAATTGATCAAAATGTAATAACCAATTCTTAAATTTTGGGTTTCATATTGCCAAACCGCGATAAATAACGTTCTCGGGCAACTTCAGGATCAGCCCCGATTGTAATGTAGATTTTAGTTCTGAAATCAATGACGACTTCCTGTAATTTTGTCAGATCGGGTGATTTACAAGTATTTGGTTTTTTTTCATACATTGTTTTATTCTTTTTTGATATAAAATACTATTGAAAAGGCTTGTTTATCCCAACAATAATTATTTAACCAGCAATATCTTTTATGCAATTTTCAAACAGATTCTTATTTCATAATGTATAAAAGGAACTTCTATAGTGATTATATCAGAATTGTTATTGCATAACAAGTTATTACCAGAAATGTTATTAATAATGTAAATATAACCTAAAATAGCAATTACCTTTAGACAAAATGTAAAAAGTGGTATTTATGCAAATTTCAGTTAACAGGAAGGATATTAAATTTCGTCCGGATGCTACCAGGGTTATTGCCCGCTTTCTTTATGTTGATGAAGACAGGGCTTTAAATACAATAAAATCTTTAATAAATATGCCTGAAAATGAAGTATCGGTTACCTTAAACCAGGTACTCAGAGATTATTCCATGCGCCATAGAAACATATCAAAAATCTTTGAGAAACATTATAATAATATTTCTCATTTATTATATAAGTTAAGTATTGATCCCGGGTCTCTTGAATATTCAAAAAAAATACTTATCGGATCTTATTTTACAATGGAATATTCTATTGAATCAGCAGCTTTTTTTAATCCCTCTATGGTAGAACATCCCGACCAGTCTGAAATTGGCAATGATGAAAAAAGGGTGATAATAAGTTTCAGGGCCACGGGGGAGGGGCATATTTCATCCATCGTGTTCAGGACCGGGGTGCTTGACAGGAACAACAATCTTGTCGTTGAACCGGTTGGCAAAATGCTGGAGGAAGCGGAACATATTCGCCGGCATGTATATGATAAGGAGTCTTTCAGAAAACAACTTGATGAGATGAAGGACTTTCATGGTATCATTCCGTCAGGTTTAATACTCGATAATTTAAACGATAAATTTACATACGGGGAATTAAGGAAATGCATTGAAGAAGCAAGAAAGACACTTCATCTGGCTTCTGACAAAGAGATACTATACAACCAGATAATATGGCTTGCCTCATCTCATTATGAGTTGCAATTTTCTTTAGATACCAATATTTCGGAACGGGTAATATTTCCTGTTTCAATAAACGAAAAAAATGGTATTGAAGATGCCCGTTTTGTAAAATTTAAAGATAACAATGGTCAAATAACTTACTATGCCACTTACACAGCTTATAATGGTACCTCAATTTTACCAAAATTGCTTGATACCAAAGATTTTTATCATATCAGGGTATTGCCCCTCCATGGGGAAATAGCCCAAAACAAAGGAATGGCAATGTTTCCAAGAAAAGTAAATGGGAAATATGCAATGCTTTGCAGATTAGATGGCCTGAATAATTACATTGCCTATTCTGATCAAATAACCATTTGGCGGGAGGCTAAATTAATACAACAACCAAAATTTCCCTGGGAGCTGATTCAAATTGGTAATTGCGGTTCGCCTATTGAAACCAGCGAGGGTTGGCTGGTTTTAACTCACGGGGTTGGCCCCATGCGGGAATACAATATTGGTGTATCTCTTTTCGATCTTCAAAATCCCGAGAAAGAAATAGGGAGGTTAAAATCTCCGATAATTATGCCTAACACTGAAGAAAGAGAAGGCTATGTGCCAAATGTTGTTTATTCATGCGGATCTATTGTAAATAATGAAGATCTTATTATACCATATGCCATGTCTGATTACGCTTCAACTTATGCAACAGTTAATTTAAGGGAGCTGCTCAACGAGTTGAAGAATTCCAGGTAATAGTCCCTCTTAGATATTAAAGATAATTCGAACATAAGGTTTAGTCTCCAATTTCTATCTCCATTCTATATATGAATGTGTGAATGATGTAACACTTTTCTTTAATTGTGTAATGTTTTCTGCAGTCCTTTGAAGTACTTTTATTTGTATTATTGAACTGTATTAATAAGGTTCAAGCAAAATTTGAATTATGAAAAATTTACTTTATGTTATAGCCGGATTACTGATAGTAATCTGGGCAATTGTCTTTCTGAGTTTTAATGCCAGCGGTATAGTGCATGTATTGCTTGTACTGGCAGGTTTTATTATACTCTTCAGGTTACTTTTTGGTAAGCAATTATCACGCTAACAGAGGTATTAACCCAATTTTATCAGAAAGGCCTAACCCCCGGTTTCAGAAAACTAAATCCGGTATAGTTGAATTTATGCATCTATATAATTTGATATCTGCTTTAAATTGGGATATATATAATTGGTTAATAATTACTTAATAAATACTTAAAAATGAATTTGTATATTAATAAAGAAAACTGGGATGAACTTAAAATCAGGCTCAAAATAAAATATCCCCAATTAACAAATGCTGACTTTCTTCATAAAGAAGGCAAGGAGGAAAGTATGTTTAGGATGATCGAATATAAACTTCGAAAGACAAAAAAAGAAATGCAGGAAATAATTGCCGGATTATAACCTTTTTTCCTTATAAATTATATTTACTCATTAAAAGAAAGGGAATTGAAATGAACTATTTATATTTAATAATACCAGTAGTATTCATATTTCTAATAGGAATACGAATTGTAAGGCCAACACACCGTGGCCTGATTGAGCGGCTCGGAAAATACCACAACCTGGCACTTCCGGGGTTTCACTGGATTATCCCTATTGTTGACCGTATTTATATGGTAAATATAACCGAGCAAATGGTCGATGCCGAACCACAGGAAATCATTACGAACGACAACCTTAATGCAAGTGTTGATGCCCAGGTTTACTTCAGGGTAAAATCAGATGAAGATAGTGTAAAAGGTTCGACCTATGATGTGGATAATTATCAGTGGCAAATTGTAAACCTTGCTCGTACCACACTTCGTAATATTATTGGTACGCTCACCCTGAAATCGGCCAATAGTGAACGAGGTAAAATTAACACCGAACTGCATGAAACTCTTCATAAAGAAACAAAAAACTGGGGGATTGAAATTATCCGCACCGAACTAAAACAAATCGACCCACCGGCAGATGTGCAGGAAACCATGAATAAGGTTGTTAAGGCCGAAAACGAGAAAATTGCTGCCATTGACTCGGCCACCGCTGCCGAAACTGTTGCCGATGGGGTAAAACGGGCCAAGATTAAGGAGGCTGAAGGTTTTAAGCAGTCTAAAATATTACACGCCGAAGGGGAAGCTGAAGCCATTAAACTTGTAAATGAAGCGGCTGATAAATATTTTATCGGTAACGCCCAATTATTAAGAAAACTCGAAGCTCTTGAAGCTTCATTAAGGGAAAATACCAAAATAGTTGTTCCCACAGGTACCGAACTGGTAAATATAATAGGCGAAATGGCAGGAATAGTGCCATTGGGAAAAAAACAATGATAAGCTTAGTCTAAAAAATTTGTATTTCTATTTTTTTAGCTGATTTTAGGATATCACTGTATTTAAATTTTCAATTTTAAATTAATCTAAGCAAAATGTCAGGGTTATTTTTTCGGAATTTTTTCAAAATGCAATTTATGTATCCTTACTTCAACTGTTTAAGAAACAGGATATATCAATACTGGTCGTGTTGTTTATTTTATATTTTCCTGAGTAAATGTGTGGATCATGTTACTCTTTAATAAAGTTATAGAGCACTTATGATTATATGCATAAGTAGATTTGAGGATCAGAATTATTAAGTAATATCATGTATAATCAAAGTGACTTAACCAGACAAATTAATCAATACGGGGTAATGAAAAAAGGTAAACTCAATTTAAAATACACGAAGTTTACTTCAAAAGATTCTAAAAGAATCACTACTGTCCGACTAAAATATTTTTCAAATTATAAACCCTCTGAAATAAAAAGGTTTAATGATATTACGCCACCTACGGGGCT
>JAFGPL010000283.1 GCA_016936215.1 Bacteroidales bacterium | reverse complement strand
GGCGAAATATTTATAGCATAATTTCATGGTGATAATTTGAGCCCCGTAGGTGGCGTAATATCATTAAACCTTTTTATTTCAGAGGGTCTATAATTTGAAAAATATTTTAGTCGGACAGTAGTGATTATAAATATTAAATAAGAAATAATATTTCCATTGATGTTAATTCAATATCTAAAAGGTACGGATAGCCCGTACATGGTAACCTGAATTAGATTTAAAGGCATTACCATGAGACCCGGTTGATAAGTTTTGAACCCATACTTCCTGGCTGCTAAGTTCAGAAGAGCTCCAATAATAAGCATCTGAAAGGTTTTCGATTATATCTTTTTGCAGGAATAACAGGTTAAGTTCATATCTTGAAGGTAGGTACCAGTCGCCATATACTATTTCACCAGAGGATACAGAATAATCAGCACATACTTTGGCAGCAAAATTTCCTGTCTGGTTGTCCGCTGTCTGAATAGCCACAATTAATGAAGTGTTCATTTCACCGGCACCAAGTCCGTCCCCGGAAGTGTTTGTATACCTGTAAGTGCCATTGTACCATTGTATCCCTGTGCTTTGGTCCTCATCAGATACGATTAAGCCATGCAGCCCGTTATCATACACATAAAAAACTGTTCCCCCGCAATAGTTCTCGCCAATAAAATGATTATTTCCTCCGGAAGGTGGTTCCCATGTGGCAAGCCCATTTTCGTCTGTTGTAAGAACTTCTCCGGCAGCAGGGGTGCCGCCGGTAATTTTAACCTGGCCTGCTACTTCAAGTGTTGCGCCCGGTTCATTTGTACCTATTCCTACATTTCCTCCATATGGGTTCAGGTTCAGATGACCTGCTGTAAAGTTTTGTAGTTTAAGATCTTCATCGGCAATATCATACCATAAGTATGCCTTAAAATTTTCGTCTTCATAAAAGGAAAGAAATATTCCGTTACCGGAAGGGGCAGATAACGATAATTGTCCTCTACTGGTTACAGGTAAGCCATTTATGTGAAGATATGTTGATGGAGAAATGGTTCCGATGCCTGCATAACCATTGTTGTAATAAATATGCGAACCATTTTGTGACCAAAGGGATCCACCAGACGGCGGCAATGTAACCGAACCTCCTCCATTTGAAAGAGATAAAACAGACTCTGATAATGATAGCGACTGTATCTCATTGGTGTTGCTTGCGTCAGCATCTGTAATGCCATATCCGGCGAGGGTTGTGGGTTTACCTGTTATGTCTGTCCACGCACCGCTGAACCCCCCGTTCGCATCTACATATGCCTTTGTTGCAGCATCCTGTTCATTAACAGGATTGGCAATGTTTTTAACGGTAAAATTATGTACATCAATATCGCCGTTTACTTCCAGCCTGTCATCAAGGGTATCGGTTCCAATGCCCAGTTTTCCGCCAATAACCATGTCTGGTTCAATTATATCACCGCCACCGGGCGAATCTTTCCAAAACAGGGTATTGTTTTTGTAACCCAGAAAATCTTCGCTGACCCCGTTGTGCCCAAACCCGATAAAACCGCCTTCGGTGCCAACATAATCTTCATCCGGGCCAAATGTATATGGAAGTGCAAGGCCCTTTAATTCGAACATTTCAATGTTTCGTATATTTTCAGCGGTTTTGGCATGCAGGGCATAGGGCACACTTAAAATCTGACTGGTTCCGGTTATGATGTAATTTGTACCTCCGGCAGGGTCGGTTTCGGTTTTAATGAAATAGGGTCCGTTAGCCCAGTCTATTGAAGTAAAATCGCCGTCAGCCAAAGTCCCTGCACCAATTTCGAGGCTTACCAGGCCATTGTCATTGGCGCCTGGCGTATGGGTTTCGGTGAACACCACTGTTCCGTTTACTGAGCCTTGTAAAATGCTGATACGTATGCTTACTGCATGATTGGTAATCAATTCGTTGCTGCTGTTTCGGACTACTGCCTGATAACTCATTTTTTGGGGAGTCTGGCATTGCACATAACCCAGGTTTATCAGCAATACCAATATGCCGGTAAGCACACAGACGGGTTGTAATCTTTTATTGTTCATTTTACTTAATGTTGAAGGTTCTGTTTTAAGAATTTTCCCTGGTATATATTGCCATCTATATTAATCCGGTATAGTAGTATCCCTTTATACTCTTGCAATGCTATACCCTGTTCATGAAGCAAAACATTATTAAGGCCGGATTGAATTGTAACTTTCCCGGTGCTTCCGACCGGCCTGCCTAACAGGTCAATTATCTCAACAGTTGCTTTACAATTTACGGGCGATTCAATTGCCAAAATCAATTCACCTGAATGCTGACTGAGGGTAATCCAATGGTTCAACTCCGAGCGGGAAATGGTAGAAAGGGACGAAACTACCGGCATGGTAAATCTTTGAACATTCATGTATAACGATGGCGTTGAGGATATTTCTTCATTGTAATTATTCCAAAGTAATATAACCGTATCGTTACTGAGCAATACAAAAGGGTACTGTTCGCGCACTCCGTAAGATTTATTGTAAGATTCTGTATTTATTGTAACAGGTTTGAAGGTGTCGCCAAACTTGTTGCCGCTTACATCCAGGAACTGCATATATATAAACCTGACGTCCTTATGCAGGGTGTAATCAAAATTAAAAGGGTTCCAGACAACTACGGCTTTGCCATCTTCCTGCATGGAGACCTGGTAATACTTTGTCCAATCATCTTGCATAGAAACACATATTGAGTCGCATACCCATAAGGCATTACTTGTTGAAACGCCGTTGGTATTGAATTTTCTTGTTTCTATACCATACTCATAATTTATTGGATTTTTATGAAATTCGGCCAGCAGAAAATCACCATTGGAGACAGAAGAATATTTTAGTATCCTGCTGCCATAAGAAACCTCTCCCGGACCAAACAGGATTGATTCATCATTCAGGATATCACCCGTTTTTGTAAGTTTTTTATGCCTTACATTGTTGTCCATATCCCTCCAGATGATTCTTACATTACCGTTTTGCATAAAATCAACAACCTGGATGTTGTCCGGTCCTGAGCCGGTTAACAAAATATGATCTGCAGATAACACCTTACCCGCTAAGTTGAAATAAACAGCATATAAGGTATCATCTGATGCCCAGGCAATGCCTATTTCATTGTCCTGGTCGGGTGAACCAGCAATAAATCTTGCGCCTGAATAGCCACGGGCAGTTGAATCCACTGTTATTTCCGGTGAAAGGTTATTGCCAAGTGTGTCGAACAGTTGCATTTTAAGGTAGCTGATATATTGACTTCCGACAGTTTTACCAGTATACCATAACATCGCGAGTTCATTACCGGCAAAATAGGAGCATCCCTGGAAAGAGTTATTGAAGTTTGATGGTGACAGTTCAATTGCTTCACCAACCGGCAGAAAGTCAGGCGAAAGAGGGATTATATAAAAATTTCTGTTCAATATCGCTTCACCCCCGGGACTGAAAACCAGGTCGGCATAAGGAATGCCGCTTGAAACACCCAATGAAAAATCATTCCTGATATAATCCTGGGCTATGGCACTGATAAAAAATGCCAGTAAAGAGGTTGTAAAAAGTGTTTTCATATTCTTATTTATTTATTGGTTTGTTTACAGATATCTTTTTTCAACTTTAAAATCAAAAGGCAGGCAGAGAAGCTTTCCGCGGGCGAATTCACTGTCTTTATCGTAATATTTATATGTGTCAACGTTAAGTCCCGGTCCATAGTGATAAATTCGCTCGTTTTTCCAGTCAATGGATGTACGCAAAATATGCTCCCTTATATTGATGGCGTGGGCATAACCGGTAAACGAAAATAGAAATCCAAAATTTGTATACATGGTAATTACATCTTCTTTAAATTGAAAAGGTGATATAATTTGTGATTTCAATAATCCGGTTTCTAATTCAAGTATTTCAAGGGCAATAAATTTTTGCCCGTTTGCAGTTTTTTTCACCAGACGAGTAGCTGTCAAATTATTGTCTAAATTCGTTAGATTGGTTGCTTCATGCTGCACATACGGATAAGCATCAAGCTGGGCAAGATAATTTCTCAATGCGAGTATTCGATACATATTTTTACTCATGTTTAGCATATTCATAGCTAATCCAATCGAGTTCGAAATATCTCCCGAAAGATTATCTAAAGATTGGTGGTAAGAAGCATAGGAATGTGCTGTTGAGCCTGTCACTCCGCCTGTTCTGACAGCATCATTATAATGGGCATTATAAGTGTTTTTGTATCCTGTATATCTTATGTTATTACTATTAATGGAACGACCGAGAATATATTGTTCCATAGCAAAATTGCCTGTGGCTTTATCACGATCCAGTTCTTCCTGGGAAAAGGCGGGACAAACCAGTTCAAAATGATGGGTATATAAGCTGTCGAGGTTTGCTGTTTTCAGGCAATGCACCCATTCGTCATTTCTTATAATAAGCTTTGTTCCAATTTGAGTTATAAAATTCTGTCTGAACCTGTTATTCTCAAATAAAGCGGCATCTTCAATCACAGTACCTGAATGATTATCTATACAATACAAATAATTATTTGTTGTTAAAAAGAGATTGGTATTATCTGAATAGATATTGCTGTTGAGGATACCCTGGATATTTGTGCTCCAATTCTTCTTTCCATCCGAATTGATCGAAGTTATTTCGGTTTTGTAATCGAATTGCTCTATATCAATAAGTTCGAATGGTTTCTTTTTATACTTTTTCATTAATTTTTGGGCGTCCATTTTCTTATTCAGAAGTTTCTGTGTTTTCTTGTCAAGCTCCTTGGTTTTTTGATTCTGTTGAATCAAATAGATGTTATTACCTATAAAATATAATCCTGCATATTCATCCTTATTTATTGGATAATCCCATAATTTGCGACCTGAAGTTAAATCGGATACAACAATTTTTTCTTTCAGAGGAATAAAAATTCTATTTGCTATAACCCTGATTTCATGTTTATTAATATTGGTATCAACTTCAAATTCCCATATGTTTTTTGATTTCCGGAAATCGTGAAGACACATTTTATTATTGCATAAAAACAGAATTTTATCCTCTATTATCTGAGGCAAAAACATTAGTTCATCACTTGTAAAATCTTTGCTAAGAAGGGGTTTTGCCTTATCGGTTTTATAAAGTCTGAAATGTAATAAATCTTTATTCAAAGAATCCTTTTCTATTAATGTCACCAGGTTTTTATCTGTATCAAAATGGATGATCCCGGTAGAAGTATGACCTTTTTCCAGTTCTGTTTTTCCGGTTAGTTTATTCAGCAGATGTATTTTCATGCCTCTAATCCCATCTGAAACAAAGTTTTGAGAGTAAATAATGATGTAATTTTCATTTTCTTCAATTGTAAAATTGCCTGATGCGTTGATACACTCTTCCCAGATTATTTTACCTCCTGTTTTATCAAGCAGAAATACAGTAACCTGGCTGGGGTAATATAATTTTAACGCTTTAAACATAATTTCACTGGAAGAATAATAAAAATCAAATTTTACGGGGCATATTGCCAGAATAGACCCATTTTTTAAAACATACACATTAGAAAATGAAGCCGGCTCAATATTCTTTATATTATGCATTGGTTTATACCTTCCTGCACCAAAAATATTTTTACCAAATTGCGAGGTATCAATTAATACCTGCCCGGGAAACTGCCATAATTCACCCTGGTATTCCGATGATACCGACCTGATTATTTCGGTATTGGCCTTATTTAGCGGCCTGAAACCAAATGTTTTTGCGTATTGGGCATTTAATGGTACTATAAAAAATATCAGAAATAAAATAATTGCCGAATATTTCATAACTATTGATTTTTGATGGTTGAATATTTCATTAATTATCGGTTTAACATCTGTTCAGAGTTGCGACTTAATTCTGTTCATCGGAATGGGATTAATCAGTTTTTTCTGACTGGAATTCGTTTGTATAAATAAAACGCCGGGTATTTAGTAACCTTAATCTCTCAAGCAACGCACCGAGAAGCCGAGTGTGGTCACCATTCGGAAGTGCTTCAAAACTTTCACTGCATTGCAAACGATTCGTGGCCCTGCAACAGCGCCCATTTTCCTTCTTTTCGCACAAATACACCGGTGAATGCCGGTTCACCTTCAAACACATCGCCCGATTTAAAAACTGCCCTGAAGTGAAAGAAACCTTTCATAAGGGCAATATTGCTGGTTAGCGGCGTAATAACACGTTCTGTCCATTCAACCTGCATGGTATCGGTATTCAGGTAAAAATTTTTCAAATACGCATAAACAGAGTCGCGATTGGTAAAGAAGATACCATTTTCGGCATGGCACATTTCGGGCGAATCGGCCCAAAACTCCGATGCAGCCGCTGCATCTTTATCTGAATTGTCCACTGCCCATTGTGTCGTAAGCTCCATAATTTCGTTATGTATTTGTTCTTTATCTGTATCGGTCAACCCCACTGGTTGAGGTTTTGTGCAGGCCACGATTACCAGCGCTGAAGCGAAAAGAAAAAATTGGTTTTTCATAGTTGAATTGTGTTAGGTTTATATTTTATGGCAGGCGTTAAAAATGCTTGCCTGTTTGTTTTTTTTTCAAGCTAAATGCGGAGCATATTGCTCTGAAACCAAAACTTTAAAAGTGCGTTGCGAAATATGATATGCACTTTTTATGTCGCGATAATCAAACTTAGAATGAATTGAAACCAACAAGCTATCTTCCGGTACTGAAGTAATGTATGTATATAACTGCCGTACGCCTGCATCGATAAAGGTATACTCCCCTTTTTCCTCTAAGATTGGAAGCCAAAGTCGTTTATCAATAAGTTTAGGGAGTTTTATTTGAAAGTTAATGTGCTGGTTTCCTTCTGTAACTGGTTCTTTTGACGATAAATAAAGTAAATCAAACCTGAAATCGTGTATATAATGCCTCACTAACCCTTTATTTTCGATTATGGCAATTAACTCTAACATAATTTTGTTGTCAGATTTGCCCAAAACCTTATCATCCAAATCGAACTGGATTTTTGGATAACGCTCGCGCACAAGCACAAAACGCCATAATACCCAAATACCAGCGATTACAATTGCTGTTGTTTCAACAATGTTTTTTGTGCTTTCAATTGAAATTTGTTCCATCGCGTAGTGGTAGTTTTAAGATTAATGGAAAGTGTTAAAAACGCTTACCATTTTGCAGAAGATCTTGATGTTATTCTTCTGAAACTGGCATAAAACATTGCCTGTTTTTATTCTATCCGGTTCAAAACGGCTGAAGATTCAAAGCTTGTCCACCCCTTGTCGGTGTAAAAAGCTTCGCCAACTTTTATTTTAAGCGAACCGTAATGATAATCAATGTCGCCAATAAAACCACTTCCGTACCAAGTATAATTCGATACTCCCTGTAATTTTGTGTCATAATAATCGCAGTATATCATGTCCCGGGGATTAAAATTTTCTATTCTCGTAAAACTGTAGTGGGTATAGGGATCTCCTTCAAAATCAATACCTTTGGTCAGGCAACTTTCAGTTCCGTTCAGATAATAGTTACCGTAACTGAATTCTTCGCCCTTGTCGGTCAGATACAATTTAATAGTTACATTAGTTGTTTTCGTTATTTTTTCAGAGGTCAAACTTAAGCTGGGTTCATATCTGCATACCAGTTTGGCATTGCCAAAAAACACACCGGTGAATTTTTCGGTACAGTATTTTTGCTTATTGGTAACAACAATAGTGGTATTTGCCTTCATATTGCATAAGTCGCAGGTAATATTGGTTTTGCCGGTATCGGCGGTGTTTACCAACCCATTTTCATTAATGCATGCAACGGCCGGATTTGAACTGTTCCATCTGAGGTTTTGGATATTATTTAGTGTATCGTTCACAGAATTGAGGACTGCAAATTCAAGCTGAAAACTCTTATCAGTTTCCGATTCTATCCAGGTCTTTTTTATTATTACCTTGTTTGGTAGGCCTTCTAATGTTTCGCCTTTACATACTTCTTTCAAATCCACCTTATAAAATCCATCGTTGGTATTGCCAATTTGTGCAATACGTAAAACCAGGGCAGCAATTTTTATCTTCTCGCACATATCGGTTATATTTTCGTATTCTGCATCGAGTTGTTCAACAAGTTTTTGCATTTTTTCTGAAAAACCAGTGATTGCATTACTATAGAATTCAAGTTCAGTAAAATCCTCTTGATTTATCAGCAAGCCGCTGGCTTCAATATGAGTTTGCCATAATATAAGAAACTCAAGGTAGGCTTTCTCAAGATTCTCAACAGTGCTTATTGCAGCAATCATTGGGTTTACCAGATAATTGAACCAGTCGGAAAACACCTTGTCGGGAATTATTGGTGTTCCGCCCGATATGGAAATCAGAAATCTGATATATGAGCGGTATTCATCGGCCGATTTAAGGTTTATGCCCGGTTGCTCAGGAACCGCCCCTGTTGCAATGCCTACACCGCTGAAATGGTATATCTTGAAAAATGCCAGTTTTGCATAGTTTGAGTACGTATAATGTGGATAATAGAATATTTCGTTTTGGTCATTATAGACAAATACTACCAGGCTATCGGGTGCATTATCTGGAAACTCTGCCATTATTTCTGCAGGTTGAAACAATTGGGTGCCCGAAGGCTCGAAATGGATGCCTGAGATGAATTTCAACTGCTGCGGCAATCCTTCGAATCCCGAAATCGGGATTGCCTTTACCAGAAGCTCACCATTGGGTAGAGAAAGCGAATCGAAGTTGATAAGAAAAAATACACTGTCGGCAGAATACAGTGCATTGAACCCTCCGGAATATTCCGGCGAAATCAGGCTGGACACAGCTTCGAAACCCTCTGCGAGTTGGTATTCTGCAAAGTTTTCAAGTACAATGGTTCCCAAATCGGCATTTAAATTGTTTAAAGCAATTTTTTTAGTTTTATAGAAATCGTGTTGAATTACCAGCGAATCGCCATCATCTGTTGTACTTTTCAAATTTTCTAAAGAAAGTGCAATAAACTGGTTTGTTTCTTCAAACCCGGCACTGAAATCGCTATCGGCCTGATACTGGAATTTGAAACTTGCTGTGGAGTTTCCGATGCTTACCCTTACTATGTAAATGCCACCATTATCGGAACTGATATACGCCAATGGGCAAATAGTGTAAGTTCCCGTAAGGGAATGTCTGTTTACGGAACCAGCTTTGCGGCCAAGTAAATCGTATATGTCAATTACTACTTTCTCGTTGTTGCAATTCATGTACAAAAAGTTACCCATTTGATATACTTTTTCTGTATAGCAGGGAAACAAAGTTTGATTTACCATATTTTCACCGGTAAAATGAAAATTCCCTGAAGAATCGGAAAGACAATAAATATTATCGTCTTTCATAAGGTAAATCCTGGCATTTTTAACAGGTTCGTTGATGCTGTTTATAATTACTCCAGAAAGATCGATGTTGTTTTCGGAAGTACTTTTTTCAGGCTTGGATTCACCATGTACCCAGTAAACCATAAGGTTTAGCAGAATAACAATTAATAAGATAGATTTATTAAACATAGCATTTTGGTTTAGAATTTAAAATCATTACTGTGTAGCGATTCAAGAGATTTATTTCTCACTGCATTGCAAACGATTCGTGACCCTGCAACAGCGCCCATTTTCCTTCTTTTCGCACAAATACACCGGTGAATGCCGGTTCACCTTCAAACACATCGCCCGATCTAAAAACTGCCCTGAAATGGAAAAAGCCTTTCATAAGGGCAATATCGTTTGTTAAAGGCAAAATGGTCCTTTCAGTCCAAATAACATTCATCGAATCGGTATGAGCATAAAAATTATGCAGAAAGAATGATATCGAATCGAAGTTTTTAAAGTAAACACCATTTTCGACATGGCACATATCGGGCGATTGAAGCCAAAATTCCGAAACGGTTGCCGCATCTTTATCAGAATTTGCACTAGCCCAGTTTGTTGTGTGTTCCATAGTTTGTTTTTGAAGTTCCTCTGTCCTGGATGGTTAATCTTTCACACATCGCACCGAAAGCCCGTCTTGTTTACCCGATATTAAATAATCAACTTCTATTGCTGTTTCCCAGTTAACTATATACCAAGTCCATGCTTCAATGCCCCCGATGGTGCCAGAAGCCCACCAGGTACCTCCATATCCAACACTGGTAAAATCAAAGCCTCGTAAAAAGTAACGTCCACCCCCGGGCAGTGCACAAAAACCAACCTCATCGGTTGCCCCGGTATTGGGACTTTTCCAATGTATTGTGTCTGTTTCCTTTAGTTTGCCGCCTGCAACATCAAATCCACCTAAATAATTGGTTAAAGTTTCCCAGTCGTCATAAGTAGAAACATGCCATCCGGCAGGGGCAATTTTACGGCTGTCGCTGGCAGCGTACCAGTTATATAACCTGCCATAAATTGCTACATTATCAGCATCGTTATTATTAGTGCAGCAGGCACCGGTCGAAAGTTTTCCCCACTCATCATTGTCTGTTACCTCTGGTATAACATCGCCGTTACGGTATTTGGTGGTTTTCAGGTTTTCGGCCATCCAAACCTGTGTGCCTATTTTAACCGTTTTATACACATTGCCGTCTATATCGGAAACGGTTCCGTTCTCCGTTTGATTTACAGCCGGATCATCCTTTTCACAATTGCTTGTTGTTATAATGCAAACAAACAATATTGTCAGGGTGTAAATAAATAAATAATTTTTCTTTTTCATGTTATTCTATTTTAGTTATTGTACTTATGTCTCGCTTCGCAGTCAAGTGTTTACACGCAGGAGTATAGCGCACGGCTTAAGACGCGGGCTATACTGGAACCAGTCTCATCTTTTATTTCCTTGTACAAATCAGGTTACAATTGTCAGATGCATCACCTGTTGATACCGATAAGTTGATGGTGAGTGTATTTCCTGAAATTGAACCCGAACCGCTAAAAGTAATCCCATCAAGAAGCTGACTTGGAATTGTAACATTGTTTCCACTAATTGATGCACTTGCCGACTCTTCCCAATCGTACAGGTTGTTTATAATAATGGCATTGGCATTTGTTCCCGATTCCATTATTATAATCTCATAAGTGTCGTTTCCCGAGCCACAGGATTCAACCACTGTAAATACACCTAAGAACTGGTCCCGGGCAGGCGCATCGTCTTCTTTTTCGCATCCGGAAAGGATATACCCGGTTAATGAAAAAAGTATCAAAACATAAGTTTTTAATAAAATTTGTTTTTTCATGACTTTAAATTTTAATTTATATCTAATTGATAATTAATGAATTTATTGATATTAGAATTTGTTTTGCTGAAATAAAAATTATTTAATCTTTTATGCACCGTACTGAGAAGCCGAGTGATTTATTGTCATTGCCATGAAATAATTCAACCCGGTTATAATTAAGGCTTCGGCCGTAAGCATTATTATTGTTACTGGTAGTGCTTGTCCACCACCAGCATTCTTTGAATTCGTAAAAGAACTCTCCATTGCGATAACCACCGGGACGGGCATTAAAACCCGATGCATTTCTTCCGGTATTGGTACTGCCAATTGCCCCTGTTGTTGATGATGATGACCAGGAACCTTCTGCTGCCATTGATATGGCAATTTTATTACCTGTTGTTGTATTGTCGAAGTTATATCCATTGGCTATCATGAAGTTTTCGAGTATCGTCCATTCTTCATCTGATGGCACATGCCAGCCAACCGGACATAATTTGCCTTTATTAACAGTGTACCAGTTGTATAAACCACCATAGGTATATTTTGCTACCTGTTCACTGTTTTTATACCAGCAATGGGCAGGTGTAGTCATATTACTCCATGCCGCATTATCAGAAATATATGGTATGTCTGTTCCATCATTCAACCTGGATGTTCTCAGGTTTTCGGCCATCCATACTTGTGTACCCATTTTTATGGTTTTGTAGTTTTTACCCTCAACGTCCGCAACAGTGAAAATGCCGGCATCTATAAGCATTTCTTCCATTTCTGTACTTTGTAATCTTAATTCTTCAAGCCCGGGAATGTTCCCGGCGGTTTCGACATAAAAGGCATAGGGTACGCTTAATAGCTGGTTTGTGCCTGTTATGGTGTAATTTGTTCCTCCGGCAGGATCGGTTTCGGTTTTAATGAAAAATGGCCCGTCTGCCCAGTCAATTTCATTAAATCCTTCACCACTGCCAATTTCTATGCCTATCATTCCGTTATTATTGGTGATGGGTTTTTGAGTTTCAGAGTATACCGTTGAACCACCGGCCGAACCTTTTAAAATACTTATCTGCATACCAACTGGTTGGTTAATAACCAATTGGTTGCTGCTGTTGCGTATTACCGCCTGGTAGCTCATTTTATTAGGCAGTTGGGCAAATGATGAACTGATAAACAAATTCGTTAATACGAAGATTATCAATACTTTGAATTTGAATAATCTATTTTTCATTGCTAATTTATTCTTTTAATTTTTACTTCTGGTTACACCCTGTTGTCAGGAAGGATGGTCAATCCATGACACAGCGGATGGAAAAACCCGCATTCTTAAAATTATAGTTTCTGGTCACGTAGCTTTGATAATAGTTCATGTACCTGAACCAGGCAGTTGTCTCATTATGCTCCGTTGCACACCACCAGGCACATAGCTCTGCCATAGATAAGAAACGACCTGCTCCTAATCGTTTACCAGACGGGAGGGCTGAAAACCCGGATGCATTTCGTTTGTCAGGGTAATCGGTATTACCTACAGCGCCTGCGATGGTGGAATTGTTCCAATAGGTATCGGTGCCAAGCGATTTTGCAATTTTATTTCCTGTGGTGCTTCCATCGTAATTATAACCGTTCGATATCAGGTATTCCTCAAGTGTAGTCCACTCAGTATCGGTTGGTACATGCCATCCTGCAGGGCATAGTTTACCGGTGTTAACGGTTTGCCAGTTGTAAAGCGTACCATAGATATCTTTAAATGTCGAATTATTGTCATACCAGCAATAGCCCGGGATTGTCAAATTACCCCACTGGGTGTCATCGGTTACCAAAGGAATAGCGGTACCGTCATTAAGTTTAGTGGTCTTCAGATTTTCAGCCATCCAAAGTTGTTCACCAATTTTTACTGTTTTATACTTATTACCTTCTATATCTTTTACTAAAAAAATCCCCGCTTCTATAAGCAAATCTTTCAAAGCTAAATTTCTTGCAATTAATTCATCATAACCGGAAGTAACTGCTGCAGTATTGGCATATAATGCATATGGCACACTTAATATCTGGGTTGTCTCTGTCCCGGAATAGTTTGTCCCCCCCGAAGGATCAGTTTCGGTCTTAAGATAATAAAAAGACGAGTTAGCCCAGTTAATGGTGTTAAACCCTGTTCCGTTGCCGATTTCAATACTTACCAGGCCATCAGCATTTGATAAAGCGTTTTGGGTTTCTGAGTATACCAATGTTCCATTTGGTGAGCCTTCAAGGATACTTACCCGGATACCCACTGTACTGTTGGTTACAAGCTGGTTGCTGTTATTACGGATAACTTCCTGGTGGTAAAATTTTTGAGGCGCCTGTGCCCAAATCATCGAACAGATAATGAAGTATATGAATGCAGTGAAAACCACTTTCCTGTAAATATTAATGCTGTTACTCATTTTGGTTACTTTTTGATGGTAAAAGTTAATGTTGCAATATTCAATAACTGACAGGGAGAGGATTCTGGCACAGGGCTTTTAACCTGCACCAGACTGATACCAGTCTCATCTTTTATTTCCTTGTACAAATCAGGTTGCAATTGTCAGATGCATCACCTGTTGATACCGATAAGTTGATGGTGAGTGTATTTCCTGAAATTGAACCCGAACCGCTAAAGGTAATTCCGTCAAGCAGTTGACTTGGGATTGTAACATTGTTACCACTAATTGATGCACTTGCCGACTCTTCCCAATCGTACAGGTTGTTTATAATTATGGCATTGGCATTTGTTCCCGATTCCAGTATTATAATCTCATAAGTGTCGTTTCCTGAGCCACAGGATTCAACTACTGTAAATACACCTAAGAACTGGTCTCTCGCCGGTGGGTCTTCATCCTTGTCGCAGCTTGTTAAAAGATTGATTGTGCCTGCAACTAACAGGAAAAAAATAGTTTTTAGTAATGTTTGATTTTTCATTGTTTTAAAGTTTAAGATTTGTAAATTTTCTATTGTTTAAGTTTACTTTTGAAAATCACTTTTGCAATTATTCCATTTTTACCAGGGAACACTTAATGGTGAAGATACTTTCCTGTATGGGGTTTGCATATGAAACTAATCTCTCACGCATCGTACACTATACCCGTTACATTTATTGCTTGTAAAGTTGTACAGGTTTATTTCTGTGCTAAAAAGTCCACGGGCATAGGCTTTACTGTTATCGCTTTCTGAACTGCTCCACCACACACCCTCATGCGTTAAGTAAATAAAGCCGGTATTAACAAGGTATCCTCCTGGAAGGGCTGAAAAACCGCTTGCATTGCGCTTATTCGGATAATCTGTATTTCCAATTGTTCCTGTACTGGCAGATGTATACCAATAAGCAGTTGATGCAAGCGCTTTGGCTATCTTGTTTCCTGTGATGGTGTTATCGTAATTATAGCCATAACCTATCATAAAGTTTTCAAGAATTGTCCATTCGGCATCGGTTGGTACATGCCAGCCTGCAGGACACAATTTTCCCGAGTTTACGGTATGCCAGTTGTACAATGCCCCGTAGGTGTTTTTGTAGCTTGCGGCATTATTGTTATACCAGCAATACCAGGGTGTGGCTTGATTATTCCAGTTGGTGGTAAGGGGTATGCTTGTTCCGTCGTTGTATTTTGTGGTTTTCAGGTTTTCAGCCATCCATAATTGACTGCCTATTTGAATTGTTTTGTATTTATTGCCTTCAATATCTTTTACAATATACTTCTTTGCTTCAATGAGCATATTTTCCATCGAAGTATATTTGGCTGCCAATTCATCAAGTCCGGAAACATTACCGGCTGTTTTGGCATGCAATGCATATGGTACGTATAATAACCGGCTGGTTTGCGTAATGGTGTAATTTATTCCTCCGGCAGGATCGGTTTCGGTTTTTATATAATAATCATTATTCTCTGCGTCTGCCCAGTTAAAGGAATTAAAACTTCCGTTTTTTTCAGTTCCCCTGCCTATTTCAAGACTTACCAGGCCGCCGGCATCGCTTGTTGGTGTATGTATCTCGGAATAAACCAATGTTCCGCTTGTTGAACCTTTAACAATACTTATTTTCATTTTTACCTCACGGTTTATTATCAATTGGTTGTTGTTGTTTCTTAATAGCGCCTGATAGCTCATTTTTTCAGGAGGTGTGGTTTGAAATTCAAATTGATGCTGTGCAACCAATGGTGACATAGAAATGATTGTGGTGTAGAATAAAAGAATCAAATCTTTAAATGGCTGGTGGAAGGTTATCTTCATGATTCTAATTTTTAACGATTTTAAATATTTTAACTTCCTTATTTTCCGTGCTTATTTTCAGATAATAGGTGGCCGGTGTAAGATTTCCTGTTTCAAAACTTGTTTTGTCCGATACAATCTTCCCATTCTTAAGCAGTTTACCGTTCATGTCGTACATTTGAAATGAAATGGCCGGAAGATTGAAATTTTTGACAGTCAGCCACAAGACATCAGTTACCGGATTGGGAAAAACCTCACATTGAAGTATAATTTCTGCGGCTTCTTCAATTCCCGAGATTACAGAAATCTCGTAAGGTTGCAGCACGCCTTGGGCAACCGATCCGGTTGTACCTGTAATGGTGGTGTAAACAACCTGTCCTACGGAATAACTCACCGAACCTCCGCTACCTGAAGCATTGCCGCCTGCAGCGGGTATGGCCTGCTGAGCTTGCAGTCCGGTTAACCATAGCGTTAGTACCAGTGTGACATTTAGTGTTAATAGTTTGTTTTTCATGAAACCTCCGTTTTTAATTCAATGTTGTTTAGTTAAGAAAAAGACTTCGACTACGCTGCTAATGACACGCTGGGAACAGCCTTTCCCGGTCTGCCGGGAAAGGGTGCTGGTAATAGTTAGAATAAAAGTCCTGCCTAAACTAAACGACATTGGTTTTTAATTAATAATGTTTAATATCATATATCATTTTATAAAAACTCCCATTACCTGTAATGAAAAAATCCAGGGGAATTTTACCGTTTAAACAAAGAACCCATTCAGCTTCGATTTCCTTGTTACTGTTCAAATATAAACATGTCTGATACTGATTATCAAATATTTGTGGTGAACTGTGGCGGATTGGGGTGTATATTGTATCAGATGTGGTGAAGGAAAAACTGTCAGCCCGGTAATACAGGAATGTATCAGGATACCTGAAATGATTAAGTGACAATCCGTATGTCATCAAACATTTTGAAAGCCTGGCTGACTTTTTCAATCTATAAAGCATGTGGTTTCTTTTAAAAGATTGATAATTATTTACCTGTTTTTTTCTAGTTGTCATTCACTGCTTTTAAGAATCGCCTATGATTCCTTAATTTTATGAATGCGGGTTCATTATTTATTCTGTAGAAATCGTTGAAACCTCTTTTAACAGATTTGGCCAGGCATTTCAGGGCTTTATTGATTTTATCCATGCTGGCATAGTTGCATGCCTGTAAATAACAGATTGTTGATTTGATATGGTTTTTACCTGAATATTCTACTAAAAATTGTTTTAAAGCAGCTTCGGCTTCCTGATATTCTTTTCCCTCCTGAAATAGCAAAATTTTTGATTCGATTGCCCGGTTTATTTCATAATCATCTGTTGCATTGCTTAAAACCTGCTCGCACAAAGGCATCCTGAGTTGCTTTAAGGTATCTGAAAAATTAAATTCTTTAAGTTGATATGAAAAGCCTTCAAACTCTTCGATTATATTAAGCTTAATACCAATATCGCCCGGATGATTCTCCTGTGTTGCCAGGTTATGTGCAATAAATAGATTAGTAACGCTGTCGGCCTGCATAAGATGACATCGTGTAATTCCTGAGTATGTCCAGGATAGAAGGTTATCAAGCCAGTTAATGGTTGAGTTATTGCATTTCTTCAGTAATAGATTGAAAGTATCCAGGGCATGACCTGGTTTTTTCATCTTCAACAGCGCTTCACCAAGTCCGTAATATCCAATAATCATACGCTCATCCCGAGGTTCGGTTTCTTCAAATAAACAAACCATCTTTCTGAAATGGTATGCTGCTTTTTCATAGTCTGGTTTGTAATAAAGATAGATCCATCCAAGTTTTTGATGAGGTTGTCCAAATAAAGAATCTGCTTCAAGACTTTTATTAAAAGCATCTATTGCAGAATCAAGCTTTTCTGGCATGTGGGTATATCGAACCCCTAGCCATAACCATGTTTCCCGGTGGTCAGGTTCAGCTTCCACTGCTTTTTTGCACGATTCGATAGCTTGCTGATAATTAGCATCCATATAGTGAACCCAACTCATGAGGGTATGGGCATCGCCGCATACAGGGTTTATTTTTAGGGCAATCTCAGCCAATTTGGCAATAGAATCCTTGTCAACAGAAGACCCATTATAGCCACCGTATTTAATCATATGGCCAAGACTGGCGTAAGCGATAGCATACAGGCTGTCTTCCTGAATAGCTTTTTGCATAAAATAAATAGCGCTATCTGTGTCTTCACCACTCCATTGCATGATAAATTCAAAGCTTTTTATAAAATTCGCGGTAGCCTCTGGATTGGGAGAACCTATTTTGTTCGGGTTTTTATAATAATTATAGGTAATCTGGCAATATGCTGCCTGTATGATGATAATTTGAACGGGAATTATTAAAGCAGGAAAATAAAAGTGTTTCATGGCAATACTTTATATTAACAACACAAAGTACTGACATAAAGCGATTTAAAACTATAACGATCCGGTCTAAAAATGGTAATTATATTGCATTGCAATTACCGTAAAGACAAATATGATATGTTTTACCGATTTTTAAACTTTAAGGCATAGGAACGGGGAGAAACTTTAAATTGTTTTTTGAAACATTTGGTAAAGTAGGATGCATCATTGAATCCTGCCTGGAAAGCAATATCTGTAATGGTTCCGGTCTTTTTCTCCAGCAGTTTTGATGCTTTTTGCAACCGCACAGAAAGAATAAAATCAGTCACGGACATGCCTGTAAGCGCTTTGATTTTCCTGAAAAGCTGAGAGTGGCTCATATTCATTGTTTCACTGAACTTTTCAACACTCCATTCAGAATTAAGCAGGTTTTTTTCAATTTCAGAAAGTGCATTTTTAAGAAAAGCTTCATCCATTCCTGTTACTTCTATTCTATCGGTATCAAAACCAATCATCCGGATATATTTGTTTTTTAGTTTTTGGCGCTGAATAATCAGATTTTCAATTCTTACAAGCAACTCTTCGGCTTTAAATGGTTTTTCTAGATAGTCATCGGCACCGGTTTTTAATCCTGCTATGCGGCTTTCAACAGTGGCTTTGGCTGTGAGAATAATTAAGGGGATGTGACTGGTCCGCAGGTCTTTTTTAACATTCATGCAGAGCCCCATCCCGTCAAGTTCTGGCATCATCAGGTCGGTGACAATTAAATCGGGGAGTATTTCGAGCGTTTTTTTCCATGCCATTACACCATTTGTTGTAAGTTCAACCCTGTAATTACCGGATAGTTTCCGGTTTAGAAACTGCAACATGTCCTGGTTATCTTCTGCAACCAGTATGGTTTTCCGGTCATTGTCAAAATCTTTTTCCGGTACTTCAGGATTTTCTTCAAATCCTTTCATTTCCGGCATAAGATGGTCGTAAAGTTCATTTGCTGTATCCGGACCTGTAACTTCTCTCTGTTCAATTATCTCAGCATTATTGAATCCTTCGGCATCGCATGGCAGGTATACTGTAAATGTTGTTCCTTTTTCCGGGGCACTTTCAACTTTAATTGTTCCACGCTGAAAATCAATTAATTCTTTGGTAAGTGCCAATCCAATACCCATGCCTTCGCGATACAATATATTATTGTCAGTCAGTTTTTCAAATCTTACAAATAGCCTGTCCAACTTGTTATTGTCAATCCCCGGGCCGGTATCTGCAATTTCTATAAATAAAAGCCTTCCCATAAAAGTACACTCCGCTGGTTTATCCTGTTGTTTAAGTATCCTGCAGTTTAAAGTTATTTTTCCGTATTCGGGGGTAAACCTGAAAGCATTGGACAGTAGATTATGAAGAATGATTTCGAGTTTTTCCGGGTCCCAGTATATGATTGGTATATTTTGAGGGATGTTGAACAGAAATTTTATCCTTTTTCGTTCGGCAGCGCTGTCATATGATGCCTTAATGAATTTTAAAGTTTCATGAATGTTGCCCCTGATAAGTTTTAGTTTCATTTTGCCTTCGTCAAGTTTTGAGAGTTCAAGAAGCTGGTTGACCAGACGGGCGAGCCTTTTACTGTTATTTCTCATAACTTTTAGTGGTTGACCGGCATTTTTTGCGGGCAGTGAAAGTTTGTCTATTTCATCTATTGACCCCAGGATAAGGCTTAGAGGGGTTCTGAATTCATGCGAGATATTGGCAAAGAAACGAGATTTATGTTCATCGAGTTCTTTCATTTTGTTTATTTCTACCTGTCGTAATTTTAATTCACCCTTCTCCCTTTCTCTTTTTAACAGGAGCTTACGATAATACATAATAATAAAGATTGCAACAAAGACATAGAATGCATAAGCATACCAGCTAAACCACCAGGGTGACCTGATTGAAAATGAATATCTGAATTCATTGCTCCAAATACCTGCGCCACCGATGGCTTGTGCCACGATGGTATGCCTGCCTGAAGGAATGTTCCGGTAATCGGCAATACCATTGTCGTTAAGGTCGTTCCAGTTTTTGTCAATGCCTTCAATACGGTACCTGTACCTGATCTTATGCGGAGCTGCCCAGTCTTTTGCATTAAATGTAAAGGTAAGATGGTTAAGATGGTGAGGAAGTTTTAGGCCGAGGGGAAAATTGTAAAATGCAGGAACAGAATCAAATGAATTTTTCAGAAAAATGCCGAAAGAAATTGAGCGAAGATAACTTGTGTCTGAGATTTGCTTATAATCAATAAATTCCTGGTTGATTAAAACGTTGTCAAGGGTGATTTCTGGAGAACCGGTTTGAAAGGTAAATTCGTTCAGGTCAATAATTGTTAGCCCTTTGCCAGTTGCAGCCCAGAGATTATTGTTACGGTCATTTAGAAGTGACCTGAATTCCAGTCCATTCAATCCATCCGATCTTTCGAGTGTTTTTACCGAATAACTAACCGGTTTTCCGTTTCTGTCAAAGCCGGGTTTTAAAACATTAATCCCCTTATCTGTGCCAAGCCATATGTTTTTATTTTTATCTTCCACTATAGTCTTCACCATATCGCTAACCAATCCATCTTTTGAACTGATGTATATAAACATTGACCCATTAAACCTGCAAATACCATTTTTAGTTAACCCAAACCAGATATTTCCATAACTATCCTGGAATGCACATTGTATTTCCGGAAACAGAAATCCCGAGCCAGGGGTAAAATAATACAATTGATTGTCAACAATAAGATTTAATCCCTCAAGTGAACCTCCAAACCAGGTTCTTTTTTTATTATCATGTAGCAAAAATGAAGCAGGAAGGCCATTTCCTTCTGATTTATAACAGGTAAATTCTTTACCGTCGAACTTAGCAAGATCGTTGATTGTACCTATCCAGATATTACCCTGGTGATCTGTTGCAAGCGTTTCAATATATTGAGAATGAAGGCCACTTATATTTCGATAATGTGTGAACACTGAACCGTCGAATCTGGCGATTCCTTTATTTTCAAATGCCAGCCATAGATTATTGTCAGGGCCTTCACAAATGGCATATGTTATATTCTCAGGCAATCCGTCTTCGGTGGTATACTCCTGGAAAAAACCATAATCAAATTTTACAATCCCGCCGTATAGTGTACCAGCCCAAATTTCACCATTCTTGCGTTCTATAACAGGGTAAATGCTTTCCGAACTCAGGCCGTCTTTGGAAGTAATATGTTTAATGCCGTCAATCTTCAGTTTGTTAACACCTCCGTTGGCAGAACCGATCCATAGGTTTCCGTTACCATCTTCTTCGAAGCACCACACAATGTCGCTTAATAGTCCTTCATTTTTGGTGATTGAGATAAAACTATCACCAGAATACCGGTAAATTCCTTTACCTAAAGTAGCAAACCAGGTATTGCCATAGCTATCTGCTTTGATGTCTTTGATAATCTTGTTGCACGATCCAACACCGTTGGTAAACAACTCAAATGCGCTGCCATCAAATCTCATCACCCCTTTATCTGTTCCAAGCCATAACCTGTCTTCATGATCAATTTCTACAGCAAAAACGTGATTACTTATTAGTCCGTTTTCTTCAGAATAGTGGATAAACCGGTCGCCAACCATACATATTATGCCATCGGTACCTGTAGCAAACCAGATTTTGCCTTTTCTGTCTTCACATATATCAAATATTATATCACTCAATCCTTCTTTTGACGTGAAATGAATAAATGAATTGTTATACTTATACAGAAAGGCACCCAAACCAGTGCCCAACCAAAAGTTACCCTTACTGTCTTCAAAAAAACGGGAAACAGGTAATGTTAAACCTTCTGTTTCAAAATCGTAGCGATAAAGGTTTTTCCCGTCGTACATGGCGATACTTGTTCCCTCGCGGGAACCAAACCAGATATTTTTGTGTTTGTCCTCGCCAATGGTCAGTACTGTTTCGGCCCCAAGGTTCACACCCGGGGAGTAGCGATAAAGTATCTTACCATTATATCTGACAGCCCCTGCACCAAAAGTGCCAAACCACATATCCCCCCGGTTGTCTTTAATAATACTGGTTACCGTTGATGTGCCCAGTTGTTGTTCTTCATTAAAATATTGAAGGTTAATACGGGTATTTTCTGAATATCGCATTGGCAGGGTTTTTACCGGTGGGTTTTCAATAAATGGCACTTTAATAGGTTTAATATCCTGGGTTTTGGGAAACAGCATTGAGTCTTTTTCTGGAGTATATGCTTTAAGTTTGCCCCTGAGGGGTATGAATGTTGATTTGGATTTTTGAGTGACGAATGGAATACGCAGGGCAACTGGTTTGCCTGCTTTTATTTTTACTGGTTTTTCTGCTGCACTAACTTTTGTTTTCAGACTGTCAAAAGGAAGTTTTTTAAGGGAATCAGCACAGAAGTATGTTGTCGTGGGTGTTTTGCCATCTATTTGTAAATCTGCATAGCTTTTTGTTAATGCAGTTATTTTTTCATGTCTGCAATCTGAAAAAAGAACTGCAGGAATTAAAAAAGCGGCGATTGTGAATGAAAAAACTCTCATGCGCAATATTTCAAAGGCTCTTGGGCCAGAGATCAATTTTCATTGCCTTCTTTATGTTCTCGATATGAGAACGGCCTATTGGAATCTGTATGTTTTTCAACCAGATGGAATTATAATCTATCGCGGTAACATAGTTTATGTTAATACCGTACGATTTATGTACCTGGAGGAAGATGGCTGAAGGCAACTTTTCAATGAATTCTTTTAATGTTGAACGAACCAGGTGTTTGGCTTCTCTGCAGTACAGCTCAAGGTAATTATCGTCTGATTTGAACCAGACAAGGTCTTCGAACCTGATTTTTATCATCATGTAATCTTTTCGGATGAATATACTGTCATTAATTACCGAATTCTCCGAAATATTGGCCTGATCTGGCCGATTCTTATCTGAAACATTATTAAAAATGGCTATTTCAATAGAGGTAAACAAATCGTCTTTTTCGAAGGGTTTAACAATATATCCTTCGGGTTTTACCTGCTTGGCCTTTTCAACTGTAGATTTATCAGAATGGGATGTGATAAAAATAATCGGTATGCTGTACTTTTCTTTTACGGTTTTTCCAAGAGATATGCCATCATCTCCACGGCGAAGCTTTATGTCAATCAAAGCAATGTCAGGCATATCAAGAGATAACATTTCCATTGCCTCTTTCGTGTCGCAGGCCACCCCTGTCACTTCATAATCAAGCTCAAGCAACATGCCCTTCATATCTTCGGCAATAATCAACTCGTCTTCAACAATAAGTATCTTAATCCTGCTCATCTTAATGGTCTGCTATTAATTGTTTAAATTATTATCGGAAGATAGTGCATCATTTTTGTATTTTATGGTTTTACATGATCAAAAAACTTATTTTAATTGTAGTCCCTCCATTGCTTTCAAATTCTACATTTCCTTCGAGTTGTTTTGCAAGAAGCTTTACAAGGTTAATTCCCAGAGAGTTTGATTTTTCATGATTGAATTTTTTGGGTATACCTGTACCATTATCCTTTACCTGCAGCGTATACTGGTTTTCAGAAGTTTTGTTTAAAGAGATTTCAATTTTTCCACCTGTACTGTCATTAAATGCATATTTAATGGCATTGGTAGCCAATTCATTGGTAATTAATCCCAAAGGGATGGCTTTATCAATATCAAATTCAATTGCTTCTGCCCGGATGACATATTGAATGTGTTTATCCCTGAATCCATACGAATGATTAAGTGATTCCATTAACTCCTCCAGGTATTTGGAGATTTCAACCCTGGTGTTTAAATCAGACTGATAAAGCAACTGATGTATCAATGCCATTGATTTTACACGGTTCTGACTGTCAATTAAGGCTGTTTTTGTCTCAGAATCTGAAATAGATCCTGCCTGCAAATTGAGTAAACTGTTTATTAACTGAAGATTGTTTTTTACCCGGTGATGAATTTCCTTAAGCAGTACTTCTTTTTCTTTTAAGTTTTGTATTTCCCGCTGTCTCATCTGGTTTACAAGGTAATTTAAGAGGAAACCAATTATTGCCGAAAGTGAAATATAAAGAAGGTGTGCTAAAAAGCCCTTTACAGTGAAATCCGGGTGAAAACTTAATATAAAAAAATGCAGCCCGCAACTAATAATCAGCATAACAGAAAATCGCAATGGCTTTACTTCTATGAGTATAGATGTAATAAAAATGATCATGACAATTCCGGCAAAATTATAGTTGGCAAACCCATCGCTTATTAAGCACTGAAAACTAATTATCAGACAACAGGGAATAAAAATTAAAAAATCAAAAACATGAATATATCTCTTTGGAATATAATTAATTAGTATTAACAGAATTATACAATAAACGATAAAAACCGTTCTTATTGCAGTTTTTAAAGTTATTTCGGGGTAATAAAAGAAATCATAAATATGGAAGATGGAGAAACCGATAATAGAAAGTATAAGTCCCAGTTTATAATAGAACTTCTTTCTTTTTTCAATATCATAAGTGAGTTGCATACAACAAATAAAAAATTATTGGCAATGTCATTTTAAAAACGAAATACAGATATCTAAGAATCTGTATAAATTTTTAATTATCATAGTATTTCAACATAAATGTGAACCATTTTATACTTTTTTAAGGTCATCTTCAAAACTTATGATAACAGTGGTGCCGGCATTACTAACCAGATCAATCTTACCGGCAATCTGCCTGGTGAGAATTTTAACCAGTTTCAGTCCCAGTGTATCCGATTTATTAAGATCGAAATTTTCAGGGAGACCTTTACCATTGTCTGAAATTACAAATTTATAGGCTCTTTCAGAGGTTTTACTTATGGAAAAATCAATCTGTCCTTCGGCGCTGTCAATAAATGCATATTTTAAGGCATTGGTTGCCAGTTCATTTGTAATAAGCCCCAGTGGTATGGCAGTATCTATATCAAGGGTCACCCTTCCGGCATGTATCAAATACCTGATGTTCTTGCCGGGTTGTTTGTATGTGCCCATCAGCGAAGACATCAACTGTTCAAGATATTTGGTAAAATCAATACAGGTAAACATTTCAGACTGGTAAAGCATCTGGTGAATAAGCGCCATAGATTTCACACGACTCTGGCTTTCCTTTACCACTGCTTTTGTACCGTCATCAATAATTGCACCCGACTGCATATTGAGCAGGCTGCTTATTACCTGCAAATTGTTTTTTACCCTGTGATGGATCTCTTTGAGCAGCGCTTCTTTTTCTTTGTTGGCTTTTTGAGACTTTCTAAAACTATAATAAATGAATAACCCGAAAACAACCATAATAAATCCAACAAGCACTGAGTAGTTCCGTGCAAGTTTACTTCTTTTAACCTGTGTTTCGTATCTCAGGTTATCCTGCAGATGTTCCAGTGAAATTTCATTTTGTTTTTTATCAAACTCATGCTGCATCTCAAGCTGAGTAATTCTCTTCAGGTTTTCGCGGTTAATCAGGCTGTCGCCTATCTGGTTATGGAGCAGATAGTAGTTATATGCTTTCTCGAAAGATTTTGTTTCTGCATACAATTTGCTCAGTACACCCGATGTTTTGTGTATTACATCTGTCTCATGGTATTCGTTTGCAATGGCGATGCTTTTTTCAAGAAATTCCATTGCCCGGGACAGATTTTTTTTCAGATAAAAAATCTTACCTAAGAGCATATAATTATTTGCAATACCGGCGTTGTTTTCTATTTCCTTGTCTGTTTCGAGCGATTCATAGGCATACTTTAATGCCAGGTCAAGACTGTCTTCCATTAGATAGTAAGTAAAACCAATATTGTGCAGAGAGCCGCTGATCCCGGGCTTATATTGCATTTTTTTTCTTAATGTCAGCGATTTGAAAAAATAGTCGAGACCGGCGTCATATTTTTTTATAGCCAAATAGGCTTGTCCAAGGCTGTTGTATGTATTACTCAGTTCATTCTCTTTTTTCAGTTCTTTTAATATTTTTTCCTGTTTCATGTAATAGCTTATGGTATTATCAAATTCCTGAAGGTAAAGATACGACAGCCCAATGCTTCCAAGTGCATCTGCCATGCCATCAGGATAATTTGATTTTTCGGCAATCCCCAGGGCTTTAAAGTATGCTTCAATTGCCTGCCTGAGATGTGACTGATTCATAAGGTGGTTACCAAGCTGGATATAACTGTTGGATAGCTTTTTGTCATCGTTCAGTTTTTGAGCTAATGTAATCAGTTCATTCATATAGCGCTCCACCTCCTTATTGTTATTGAGGTTTTTATATAAATATATCAGGCTGCCAATACAGTCATATTGTCCGTTTATATCATCGGCTTCTTCATGGTATTTTTTGCTTAAAAGCATATGTTGCAACGATATGTTTATTTCAGACCTTACACTATATATATAGCTTAGCCCGTGCTGTGACCTGGCCATGCCCCTGTGGTCACTAATAGAGCTATACACTTCAAATGCCTTGTTATAATAATGTTCAGCGCTGTCGTAGTGAAATTTAAAGAAATAGGAAGTACCAAGGTGCAGGCATGCATCACCGGTTCCTTTGAAATAACCTGTTTCATTTGATTTGGTAAGCGCTGAATATAACAGCACAATATTGCTGTCGGGATCCATGCGTACCAGTTTGGTGGCATTTCGGGTTATTTCATTTATCCATATGGTATCTTTGGTATAAGTGCTTTGTAAAGCAGGTTTCTTTTTCTTAAAAATGGATAATTTCTGTGCACAGATATCAGGGCTGGAAACAAAACATAACACCCCTGCCCAGAAAATACATTTCAGCAGTTTCATAACAATAACAGGTTGGATTACAGATAACGATTTTAAAATTAAGAAAATATTGGAAATAAATATTAAACAGAAGGCAAAAATTCCCTGCCGGGTTGAATTTCAAATGTACTGAAATTAAAAAACCTTTTGAAATGACTTTGATTAAAAGAAAATCAAATTTCCAGTTCCCCTTCTTCCATTTGTTTGAACCTGAGTGACAAAATTGCCAATAAATTACTGAAGGTCTGCATGGCGGTTTCGGTTTCTTTGCCAACCGCGATGCCTTTTAACCGCATCAATAACAGGCCGTACAGACCATTGAGGCATGTTTCGATATCATTTGGATTAACTTCGGGAAGTTTACTTTTCAATTCTTCAATGTTTACCCTGGCCTGGTTATAGTAATTCAGATACTGCCCGTCATTGTTCTGGTGCAGCAGCCTTGTATGCAAATCGTTCATTTGCTCTGTAACTGCTTTTACAATGTGCAGATGTCCTTTTACTTTTATTCCTTCCTGGTGCATCATCACAATAAAATTTGCATACCAGTCCCTGATTTCTTCCTTTACTTTTTCAGGTTGTTTGAACTGATCAATAATATTTTTTTCAATCTGGTCCATGTCAAAACGATATGCCCTGATAAGGTCTTCCACCTGCCACATATAGAGTACATATTCGGCTATGTTCGATTTTCTTTTTTCCTGTGCAATCAGCATCAATTATCAAAATTATCTGTTATTTGATCCAGTACCCTTCGTTCTTTTTTGGTTGGTCTTCCCGCACCGCGATCACGCTTCATAAAAAAGCTGTCTTTAATTTTCAGTTTTTCCAGTTCCTCAGGTGAGGTAAGATCTTCAAAGAAATCTTGCACTAACTTTGCCGCCTGGCGGTGTTCGATTAGTCCCAGCACTTTGTATGTATATATCACAGGGAGTTTTCTAATTACAACCATATCGCCAATGTGAAGTTCACGTGAAGGTTTTGCTTCCTGGCTGTTTATCAAAACCCTTCCTTTTTTGCAGGCTTCTGCAGCAAGATTTCTTGTCTTGTAAATTCTAACAGCCCATAGCCATTTATCAATTCTTACTTTATTGCTCTCAGCCAATGTTTTTTTTGCAAAAGTACAAAAACATATGCAAAAGCCATATATGAATAAATACCAGGTGTTGTTTAACTATTAAATATTGTAATAAAGGACAATTTTTTTAATATTTTTATTCCACGCAAAGTGCGCAAAATTAAAATAATGCAAAAATCGCAAAGAAAGTGACTGAAAATGAAATATCTTATAAAGTAATTGGTGTTGCAATAGGTATCCATAAAAGTATTGGACCCGGGTTGTTAGAGTCTGCATACGAGAATGCTTTAGCTCACGATTTAAAAGAGTTGGGTTTTGAGGTCAGGCAACAAGTTCCAATGCCTTTTATTTACAAGGAAGTTAAGCAGGAAGTTGGTTACAGGATTGATTTACTGGTTAATAACAAGCTGATTATAGAAATAAAAGCAGTGGAAATATTAGCCCCGGTGCATTATGCCCAATTATTAACATATCTAAAGTTATCCGGATTGAAATTAGGTTTGTTGATAAATTTCAACTCAAAAATTTTAAAAGATAATATTCATAGAGTAGTAAATAACCTTTAAACTTTGCGTACTTTGTATTTAATATTTTGCGTGTTTTGCGTGGAACTCTTTCTCAAAGCATCTTAACCCGCTTAATTCGTGGATTTTAGTTGAATTCTAATGTTTATGCGGGTTAACCCCGATTTACAAATACTCAATTTTGGGGT
>JAFGPL010000282.1 GCA_016936215.1 Bacteroidales bacterium | reverse complement strand
GATACCCTTTATACCAATGATGTTTTTGATTATGAATGGGATATGGGCGACGGATCGGAATTCAAAAAAGGCAGTCCCGTTTTTCATGTTTACAGTTCGGTGGGGTCATTTTATCCAAAACTTCTGCTCTATGGCGATTCGGGGCGTTGTAAACCTCCGGCCCTTGTTGACACGCTTCTCATAGCAGAAGTAGTGGCCGATTTTATCATACCCGATACAGGTATGTGCGATACATACCCGGTAACCCTTGAAAATACTTCGATAGGAAACCTCTCCAACAGTTGGAACATTAACGATGCCGTTTTTACCAGTGATATAAACCCTTCTTTTGTTTTACAGGAGGGCAACTACACAGTTACCTTAATGGTACAGAACGATATAGGGTGCAGGGATACCATCGTAAAAACATTTATTGCCCATCCGCTTCCCGACATACAGATTAAAAACGACACGCTGATTTGTGAAGGGGATGCCATAACCCTTTGGGTGACCGGCGGAGATGAAATATTGTGGAACCCGGCATCGGGGTTAAGTTCAGTTACGTCTTATACCCCACAGGCTTCACCGGATATTACTACAATCTACTCGGTTATTGCCAGGTTTGCAGCTACAGGGTGCCGCAGCATGGACAACATGACGGTATTTGTACAGCAGGCACCTGATTTTACTGTTTTGCCAGAAGATACAACTATTTTTACCGGTGAAACAATTAAAGTAAGTATAGATTCACTTGGAGATTTTACCTACCAGTGGAGCTCTTCACCAGCAGATAATAATATGAATTGTGAAACCTGTGCAGGCCCATATCTCCGTCCGCTTGAAAATACCATTTATACATTAATGGTTGCCGATACAAATAACTGTTTCACCGAAAATTATTATATCAATGTAATCGTGAACGAGAGTTACACTGTAGATGTACCAACAGCGTTTAAACCTGCCGGCGACCCTGAAGACGCGGTTGTTTATGTAAAGGGACATGGCATTATGAAGTTGGTTGAGTTCAGGATTTTTAACAGGTATGGCAATGAAGTTTTCTTTTCCGACGACCTGGAAAAAGGGTGGGACGGCACATACAACGGAAAATTGCAGAATATTGACTCTTATGCTTATACTGTTACCGTGGAAATGTGGAACGGACAGGTATTAACCAAAAAAGGAACGATTACTTTATTGAGATAATGTTTTTATTTACAGGTTGGTTTAGGATTTTCTCCTCAGCCTGAAAAAGATTATCGCGATACCTGTAAGAATAATAAATTCGCCTGCCCAGAACAATAACCAGTTGAAGGATTCTGGAATATATTGTAATCCCAGGTCATAAAGAGGTTTTTTACCGGGAAGGCTGAACAATTCTTCAAGGGTGAAATGCTTTAAGATAAATTTTGAAAAATCCCAGGTAAAGGCCATGATAAGCACAAGTGATCCGGCAATTAAGAATCCCCATTCCTTAGGCAGTATCCTTGTACTGGTTTTTTCGCCGAAGTATACAATGATGAGAGCGAGCAGGATCATGGTAAGAGAGACTATTACCGGGCTGATCACCGGGCCAACCCATGTAACAGGTATCAGAAAAAGAATGTCCCATGTCATCAGCGATTCGGGCCAGTTGAGTAAAGCTTTCAGGAATATATAATAAAAAATGTCCCATACAGCAAAACAATAGATAAACCAGGCAAACCTTCCCGAAAATGTTTTGCCGGCGATGATCCCGGCTCCGAGTAACATGATTACGGTAGCTGCTTCGCGGAAAATTTCTGTCACAGCAAGCTGCCTGTCGAATGGCACAAGAGGAAAATCAAAGCCGCCGGGGTACATGATGGTGCGTAAATATACAACCACAGAACTCTCCAGATAACCCATGGCAATGCTGAAGATGGTAAGCCATAACAGCGTTTTTGTTGATTTTCCCATTGTTGGTGAACAATTAGAATGATAAAATTACCTAAACTTAATGAAAATTACCAAACGCATTCCTTAATGGTAGGCTTAAGAAGGCTGTTAATGTTGATAATCAGGCGTATGTAGTGAGTGTTATTGAAGGCTTTTTACAAAATAATTCCGATTCTAAAGCCTGCAAGCGGAACTGTGCCTGTAAATCCATACTGGAAGATGTCATTGTCAAAATTCCTGGGTGCAAGGGACGATGTTTCTATAAAGCTGTAACGCATACCTCCGCCAAAGAAAACATCAATAAATATTTTATCAAGTACTTTTTTCTGGTATCCGATAAGTATACTCGGTCCTGCTTTGTCAATAACGGTGGTATGCTCGTATTCACCATAGGATATGGCCGACAGGCCCATATAATCTATGTATCCCCAGTCATCTTTGTATTTCAGTTCAAAATGATTGTAAAGAATTCCATAAGAAAAATATATGCCTGTGGGGGTAAGTTTGTTGTTGATATATATCCTGTGACTGAGTTCCGCTCCATAACCATTGAGTTTATTATACTGGTATGATGAATTATAATCCTCGTATTCATTTTCATATCCTCCTGATTGTCTTTCTGCAAGAAAATATTGTGGTGAAAATATAATCCAACTGCTTGAATTACCAAGGTGTATATCAACATCGGCCCTTAAACCCCTTATAAAAACCAGTTGCGGATACCAGCTAACTGCCAGCGGTGATCTCTCTTCCTGACTGTATGCAAGGGTAACGGAAATGGTTAATATCAAAAAGATAGTAATGGTTTTCTTTTGCATTTTCGTTTACTTTAAGGTGTAACTTCTTTTTCAACTGGTATTTTGCTCAATAATTTAAGTTCACTGCCGCTATAGCTGTACTGGTAAAGACCGTCATCCCCGGTTACGATCAGCATGTTGTTATACGGTATAACATCAGTAGCCTCGATATCAAAATACTGTTTCAGCTCAATGTTATTTTTATTGGTAACGTCGTATACCTTAAGCCCGTTGTCACAGACAAACAGCAGGTTGCCGTCTATGCCCAGTCCCATAGGGCCTTGCATGGTGTATTCTGCAATCTTGACAGGACTCGAAATATTAGTAATGTCAATAATTTCGAGCATGTTAGCACTTCTGCCGCACCAGGAGTTATTGGAGTTGAGGGTAACATAAGCATAATTATCCTCGGCTACTACGGGGTCGCAACTGCGAATGTGCTCATAGCGTGATAAGTGGGCAGGAAAACCTTCATAACCGGCATCATAGATAATCATTCCGTTCTGGGTACCAAGAAAAAGATAATCGCCATAGGAAAACAGGGTTTCTATATCATTTCCGAGCTCAGAACTGTCAATAAATAAAGGCAAGGCTGGATTTGTGATATCGAAGTACTTCAGGCTGTTTTCAGTCAATGCAAACAAACTATTGTCAACAATTGCAAACCTTGCCAGCGATCCGCCTTTGCCAGAGGAGGATGAGGGATCACCCGAAGCCCCGCTGTCGGTATAGCTTGAGTCACAGGAAATCGCAATTATTAAGGCCAAAACAGGCATGAAATTGTATATTGTTTTCTTCATGGTTTCCGTGTTTAAATTTCTTCCCATTCGATAATAATTGTGTTTTTCGGCCTGTTTTCTGATGAAAACATCCAGGGGATATAATCGTATCCCGGAGGGCAGATTTCAGTAAAAGCGTTTTTAATGCGCTTTGTAACAACAATATTCGCGGGGTCTGATAAATCAATGGCCACAAGGTCTACAGCGTTATCGGCATAAAGGATATTTCCTTTCACGGCCATATCAATACACCCGGGGATCCTCAGAAATGCCGAATTTACGGGGTTGGTGGAGTCTGCATTGTTGATGATATGTATCCCTTTGAATTTTTCGTTTATAAACAGGTATTTGTCTTTAACATAAATCTTGCCGGGTTTTTTCAATGGCATAGCCTCAACTAGGGAAACAGATTGCTCAAGGGTTTCACGTGTCATCACAACCGGACGATACGGGATGGGATCCTCATAGTAGGGTTCAATTCCACAAAATATGAGGACCGCGATGATGGAATAGCCTATTTTTTTCATAAGTTAGGGGTTTTATCGAAATTAACATTTTTATGATGAAACACGGGTGCAATAGGTTGCTTTTATTTTAACAATCTTTTTTGCCCTGAAGATAATTTTCTTACAGGTTAAAAATATTATTTTAAATTCACTTTCTGATAATTACTTTATGGTTTATGCTCCTGCCTGCATTGTTTAGTTCAACAAGGTACAACCCGTTATGTAAATTGCCCAGGGTGAAAGTGTGTTGTCCGCTGAGTGCATCAGAGCGGAAAGATTCCGAGTGAATTTTTTTCCCGTAAGTGTTCAAAACATTTATGGTAATGTTGCCTTTCTCAAGAAGACTGTATTGAACAATAAAATTGCCGGTATTGGGATTTGGGAAAACCTTAAAACGGAGTTTTTCATCCGGGGCTTCCATATTTTCAAATCCTGTAAATGCAGCATGATTAAGCTGAATGGAAAACTTTCCGGTTACCCCTCCGTATGAACCATCAACCTGCAGCCAATAGGTTTTACCGGGCGTAAGGCCTGAAAGTTCCTGAATTGAAGCGGCATAATCGGTTCTTCCGGGAAAATCATCGTTGGCTTTCAAAAGGTTATAATAGTTATGAAGTATATCTTCGCAGGAGGCTGCATCGTATACTGCAACCTGGTTGTCGAAACCTTCTGTTTGTATTGATACAACCCCGTTTTCAGGTGCGATGAATTTAAACCATACACTGTTGTCAATGCGAAGCTCGCCATCGCACCAGCCGTCCTGTGATTCACAACCGGTTACGCCGTCCGATCCTTTGGGGGGTACAGGTTCATTCTCTTCAGCACCCGCACAGGTGTTACTAAACGGGCCGTTGGCACCTTCATTCAGGAGAATAGCATCACATACCGCATCGTTTGAGATTATCAAAAGTTGAATTGTTTTTGACGCCTCACATCCTCCGTTAACAGCTTTTACCGTATAGGAAATATTATTTTCGGGACTTACAGAAATTTTTTTCCCTGTAAGGGTATCGGATAATGCAGAAGGGTACCAGGTGTGTTCATAACCTCCCGAAGCATAAAGGTGAACTGTATTTCCTTTGCAAAGGTATGATTCGTCGGGGGTGACAGTAAAATCAATATTGTTGCTGACTTCAATAATATCTTTTTTTTCTTCACGAAGCACGGTTGACCCGATATAACCGGTAAGCGAAACACTTTTCTTGCCTGTAGTTAAATAATTAACATTAAATGGCCCGGCACCTTTTGCTGTTGCGGGAACCGATCCTTCCCCGAAATTCCATATCAGGCTGTCGAAATTACCGTATGAATAATCGTAAAATGTCACAGGTGCGTCGGCGCAGGCAACCGGAGTATTAATCCTGAAATCAGGGTATACAACAAGCGGGTCTCTGTATATCTCAGCTTCCCAGATGCCCCTGCCATGCGTAGCAGCCCTTATTTTCCCGGTACTGTATAAAATCTCCAAATCATAAACAGGCACATTTGGCAGGCTGCTTCCATATTTTACCCATTTGTTCATAGAGGCATTACGGTAATACACACCTGCATCAGTGCCCGCATAAACTGCCTGGTTGCTTGATTTTTGATATACCATACAGTTTACAGGCAGGTTGGGCAACCCGATGGAATAATTTATCCAACTGAAACCGCCATCATCCGATTTAAAAATTTTGTTGCCTGAGGAATATCCGGAGAAAGCAACCCATAACCTGTTGGCATTTGTTTCGGATACCGCGATAGAAGTTTTATAATTAGAAGGCAAACCGGCAGTGATATTGCTCCAAGTCTTTCCATCATCCCCCGACCGGTAAACATCAGACCTGGTGGCAATATAAAGTATCTTATCATCCGATGGGGCAAGGGCAATTACCTGAAGGTTTGTATAACCCGTCTGGAAAGGCGAGAGGGTTGTCCAGGTGGCGCCCCCGTTGATGGTCTTATAAACCTTGTCAAAACCAGCGTACAAAATTCCCGGAAATTCGGGGTGCATCACAAAGGGTGTAATCCATGCCCCTTTGCGGGTTGTGGGTATAGGTACCGAATCGAAACTTAACCCCCTGTTGGTTGATTTTTTCAGCTCACCGTAATAAAGGGTGCCATATATAATGTTATTGTCATCATAATCAATAAAACATTCCATGCCGTCACCCCCGATGATTTCTGACCATCTCTGTGAATCGTACATAATGGTGCCGTTGTCCTGGTTTCCGGCAAGCATCATCAGCGGGTTGGCCTCGGTGTTGGCCATTCGGTAAATCTGCAAAATGCCAAGCCAGCTGCTGATATCCTGCCAGTGTTCACCCTTGTTGTAGGTTTTATAAATACCGCCGTCGTTACCCGAAAACAGGGCGTTGTTGTGCGGGTTAAAGATTAACGTATGATGGTCGGCATGAATATAGGGGATAAGGTTGTTTGCATACCATAATCCATTTATCTTCCAGTTATTACCGCCATCATCCGATCGCCATACATTAACCCCGCCTACATATATTTCGTTTTCATCCAATGGTGACACGGCCATGGAGAGATCGTAGGTGCCTTGTCCCCCGATATCGCTGCCATTAGCATTCCAGCCCAGCAGGTTGATTTTTGTGTTGTCATAAACCAGGCCCCAGGTAGTGCCTGAGTTGACTGATTTATATAGTGCATAAAATCCATTGGTGAGGGCATCACTGCACAACGCATATACAATGGAAGGGTTGGCAGGGGTAACAGCAATTTCTATCCGGTTCACTTTATTTGCAACAGACATACCCGACATGGTCTGTTGAAAGGATTCTCCACCGTCAACCGACCGGTATATCCTGGCATTTCCTCCATAATCGAGTGTTGTGGCATAAATTACCGAGTAATTACCGGGTTTGTATTCCATGTCGGTAAAGTGGCCGTCAATAACACGTTTATAAATGTTCCAGCCATTGGCGGTACCGTATATTCCAATACTCGAAGTTGCGAGCATTACCTCCGGAAAATCGGGATTGATTAAAATCCTCCTGAATGTTACCTGGCTTTCTGCAAGATGGGCCAGTTGGGTAGGTTGCCATGTTTCACCGCCATCTGCAGATTTAATGATGCCGATACTGTAAGATTTTACCACACCATAGTCGCCATCCCCAGTGGCAAGATAAATTGTATTCGGATCTTTGGGGTTAATGGCGATATCAGAAATACCGATACCGGCAAGTGCATCGGTGGAGGTTGTCCACCATCGTCCCCCGTTGGTTGTCTTCCATGCGCCGCCGGTTGGCGCCCCTACCCATATTATGTTTGAATCGGTGGGGTGAAAGGCTATGCAGTTGATCCTTCCGATCCCTCCAGGGGCGTTGGTATTTATCTGCCGCGGTACAACGTAAGGGCCGACAATGCTCCAAGGTGTTCCGATTTCACCCATGGTACTGTTCTGCTCAAACAATTTAAGCAGTTCTGCATTGATGATATCATAAGGAAGGTATCCGGAACTGTCTACCCTCTGTTCCATAAAATATTCCCAACGCTTAAACTGTTTAAAACCTTTCCCTTTTTCAACAGACTTGTCTTCCCAGTAACGGTTAAATGCATCCCTTATTTCAAAAAAATTGTATTCACGGGTGGATTTCTTTTTTGAAAGTTCATACATCCAGGGCTGTGTATTGGCAATCAGGGTGATTGAAAGTAATATAATTACGTATATATGTCTCATGCCAGCGATGGAATTTGTTTAATTCAAATAATGATAAAATTACCGAATTTAAAGGAGAACCCGAAGATATTGATACAAATATTTAATTAACCAGGGTATTCAATCTTTCGACATGGCTTTTTTTCTTAAGCCTGGAGGCATCTTTTCTATGGCATACCTGTATGCGGTGCGCGGCATGGTTGCTTTTCTCTTAACCACAAAATCATACACTTCACGCAGATGGGCCTGGCTGGCTACTTTCAGCATCCACCCGTATCCTTTTTGCACCATGTCATCTTTATCGGTCAGTAAAATTTCTGCTATTTCAAATATTTCTTTCAGGAACAATCCTTTCCTTGCGGGGATAATTAATGATACGGCCGAAGCCCTCCGTACCCATCGGTTATCTGATTTTGCCCATTCTTTCAACCTGTCAAGGTATTGCGGATATTTCATCACAAATTCCCCTACGGTGTGATTACAAAGGGTGTCACATGAGGCCCAGTTACCAACATATTCCGTCACCCATTTTTCAAAAATTTCAAAATCTTCAGGTTCATATTGTTTATGAAAATAATATGACCAGTTACAGGCAATAAAAGACTCTTCGATGAAACCCGATTGCCACAACTGGTTGCACAGCCTGAAAATTTCAGCTTTGGGCTGGTCCTTAATCAATTGAAAGTAAGACTTCCCGATTTTTTCTACTGTTGCAGTTTTTATTCCGTATAACAAAATACTTTCTTTAAAAAACCTCTGACCGCTTTGTTTAACCTGGTCATCACTGTTTTTATCGAGCTCGTTTCTGAGATTATTAATAATGGTATTCATTTTTTTGTTTGATGATTTAATGATTAGTCCCGTCCCACCATGCAATTAAAGGGTGGGGATAGGTGAAAGGGGTGTAACCCGGTTTTTGGATATTGTTGTAAAAATCTCTGTTTTCTTTGATGCTCATTTCACAATTGTTGTGCACATAAACCAGCAATGTGCTGCCGTTGTATATGTTGTTCCACTGGTAAAAAGGGTCAAGCTCCTGGGTAGGGTAGGGATTATCATCAGTCCACAGCCATTGGTCTGTGCTGCGGCCAATCTGGTCCCTGGCAGGATAACCGTTTGGTTCTTCGTTTCCATCCCAGGGTGATGTGCCATCGCAGATACCTCCCTCGCCAAGCGACTGGAAGCTTCTTCTGTTGTCAACAACAATGGCAGGCCCCGATGACCAGTTACCTGTAAGGTTGTTGTCAAAAACCACTCCTGTGCCCCCGCGGAGAAAAAACGGTGCCCACATGTTCCGGGTTACCTGGTTGATCGAATTGCTGTAAATTTCCCAGCTTCGGGTTGCCCTGCTTGTACTCTGAAGTGAATGTGCCTCGATATATGCATCATTAACAATATTGTGACGAAACACGTACCTGCCGCCATAGTTCGCATCTATGGCATTGCCAAACTGGGTGAAAGTGAAAATGCAGTCCTCAACAAATACCGCGTTGTCGGTACCAAGCCCGAGGGGTTGCGCCCATATTTCATCTGCTTTAAGGCTGGCATCACCTGTAACGAGCACCCTGATATTGTTAAATGTGCAATGGTCTACCACCCCGACCGGAAATTTGCCATCTGACGATTGCCCGCGGGCATCCACTCCCTCAATGGTCTGGTCAATATTGTTGTCAAAACGGCACTGGTCAATGCGCCAGCCTTCGCCCCTTACTGTGATTCCCACCCCGTTATTGTTGGCAAGCCTGAAACCTATTTTTGTAATACGCGAACCCGAAGCATTCATGTTTATAACTCTTTCAGGGGTGTTTGTATCTGAGCATATTACCGTGGATTTTTCACCGCTTCCAACTAAGGTAATCTGTTTATTATCGGGAATTGTAAGCGTAGAGGACCATGTGGCTGTTCCGGGAGGGATTTTTATTATAGCCCCGCTTTCGGCAGAGTCAACAGCGGTTTTTACATCAATAAAAGCAACACTTCTGGCTTTAATGTCATAATCTTGTTCTTCGTTTTTTTTGCATGAAAAAAACAAGCAAAATATGAGGCAGCATACAGCAGTGAATTTTATTTTTAAGGTCATAACAGTTGAATTTGGTAGTATTTTTTCCTGCCGGCTAATATTCAATTTCGAGTATAACATCTTTTGCCGCGTTTACAAAAATCTTCATATCGTTCAACCCGATGGTGCCTTTGTAAATGTTCCTTTCTCGGTTTAAACGGTTTATTTTCTCATGTGAATCCTCGTAATCGGCTTTCGTAGCTTTTTCTACCGTATCTATGCCCACATCGTATAGCATTCGGGCAAATGTGGCGCCTACCCATTTTATTCTTGATAAATCACTTAGTTTCGCGAGTTCGGTAATTATATCTTCACTTAACCCGGTGGCAGAGGAAAGTTCTTTTCTGTTTTTTAAAGTCTTGACTTTGCCGTAGAGTTTTTCTGTATCCTTAATACCGGCTTTTTCAAGTTTTGCAATGCTTTCGGGGGATATGCCTGAAAATTCACTTAATTTATTTGGCTTAGGCAGCATGCTGTTGATTTCACGAAGTAAAATTACAAGATACTCTTCCGTTAAGCAACCGGTCTTCGCCATTTCCAGAAGCTTTGCTTTTTTCTTTAGGGCAAGTTGTAATTCTTTTAGGTTTTTAAACCCTGCTTTTCTGAAATGCCCGAACCGTTCTTCAAGACGATCCTTAAGAAGCATCCTGCTTGGAGGCAGATAGGCTGTTTCAAGTTTAGTTTTGTAATCTTCAAGGGTAATTGATTCAAGATTAATGTGGTAGCCCATGTGTGTTGTTTAATTCTGTTTATTATTTTATGATCTAAAAATAAACAAATATTCACAGTGCAGCAACGAAAAGGGATATATGCAATAACTTAATCTTTCTTAAAAAAAATGATAAAAAATCTCAAAATCAATGAGGGAACAGTTATCCTAAAAGTTCTTCTATTGATTTAATATTTCTCTGGTTACAGATATTTTTAGCTTCAGGGGTGTACAAATAGTCAATGAGACCGGTATATGTGTATGTTATTTTTCCCCTAACCATTTTCAGGGTACTGTTCATCATCTGGTTTTCTTCTGTAAAACCTTCTTTCAGTATGCCAATGGCAGCAGGCAGCCACCTTTGCGGAAACATTTCATCGAGTTTGCCCCCGGTCCTGAATTGATTTACCTCCGATTCGATATGTTTGAGAATAAGTTCTTTACCAGCCTGTGTTGAAAGCTCGATGTTATTTTGTTGTGCCCATCTTTTTATGGCTTCCTTATTTGGGTTGATCAATGCGATGGTATAAGGTTTCTGGTTGTTGTAGAGCATGCAGTGGTCAATGAAAGCCGAGTGTTCGGTCATTGCTTCTTCAATTCCTTCGGGACTGAACTTTTCACCATCGTCAGCAATCAGCAGGCTTTTAAACCGGCCAAGTACATAAAGGAACCTGTCTTTGTCAAGATAACCGAGGTCGCCCGTAAACAGCCAGCCGTTTTTTATGGTATCGTTGGTGGCTTCTTCGTTTTTCCAGTAGCCTGCCATTACGTTTTCACCTTTTACAACGATTTCGCCCTTTTCACCAATCGGAAGACTGTTACCATCCTCGTCACATATTTTAATTTCAAGGTCTTTTACAATTTGTCCCGACGAGCCCATTTTATGTGCTTTGGGATTATTTGCCGATATAACCGGTGCTGCCTCGGTGAGGCCATATCCCTGGTACATGGGCATGCCAATGGCATAAAAGAAACGCTGCAGTTCAATGTCGAGAAGGGCTCCCCCGCCGATAAAAAATTCCAGCCGTCCCCCGAAACCTTCACGTACCTTTGTAAACAAAATTTTATCGAATAATTTACAGAGTGGTTTAAGAAAAATTTTCAGGCCTTTGCCCCTGTTCCAGCCAATGCCATTGTATGTATAAGCCAGCTTAATCGCAAAATTGAATAGTTTTTCAACCACCGGCCCTTTTTCCCGAATTCCTTTTTCTATGTTCTTCTTGAAATTTTTGGCAAGCGAGGGTACGCTCATCAAAAAAGTAGGCCTGATCTCCCTGATATTAACAGGAATATTTTTCAGGGTTTCCATGGGGCTCTCGCCAACATGGATGGCTGCCATACTTGCACCGCAGCTCATAAGTGTATAAATACCGCATGTGTGCGCAAATGCATGGTCCCAGGGAAGTATAAGCAGTGTAGTCCACCATTCGGGAATATTGAAAAGGCTCAGCGACTGTGTGATATTGGCTGTATAGTTTCTATGGGTGAGTATTATACCTTTGGGGTCTGCAGTAGTGCCCGACGTATAGCAGATATTGGCATAGTCGCCATCAGCAACCGATCTGTACCTTGCATCAAACTGTGCCCTGTTCAGTTCAAGATATTTCGCGCCTTCGGCCATTACATCAGAGAATAGTATTTCGTTGTTTTCGGGTTGGTCAACCGAATCAAGGATGATGATTTTTTCAAGAGATGGAAGATCATTTTTAACGGGCCTTATCTTTTTCAACTGGTTTTTAGAAACAATGGCAATCTTTGCCCCGGAATGGTTCAGCCTGAACTTGATTTCTGCCGGTTCGGCTAACTTTACAGATAAAGGAATGTTTACCGCCCCGGTGTATAAAATGCCCAGCTCACTTATCACCCAATCGTTTCTTCCTTCCGAGAGTATAGCTATACGGTCACCTTTTTCAATTCCCATACTCATTAACCCGGCCCCGAATTTATAAACAAGTTCTTTTACTTCTTTATAGGTAGTGCCCATGTATTTGTTGTTTCTTTTTTCGAGCAGGAAAACGTTGTTGGAATATTTGGCCACGCAGGATTCGAACAGGTCAATAAGTGTATTCATGTCAGGTTTATTGAAATATTAACACCCAATAATAAAAAAAAATCTCCTAATTCGGAGACTTTTCACAAAAAATGTCAATATACTGATTTTTTATTATGCTGTTTTAGAGACAACAGGTCTTAACAAAGAAAGAATGTTACGGATAAGCTTTTCGCTGTCTAAAGGCTTTGTCATATATGCATCACAACCAAGTTCGTTGCACATAATTATTTCATTGTTCATTGAGTTGGCCGATTGCACAATAATGGGTATCCGGGGTTTGGTTGCCTTCAATTGCCTGATTACTTCAAATCCGTCAACCACGGGTAGCTGAAGGTCGGTAAGAACAATATCAATATGTTTGTAAATATTACAGTAATCAAGCGCCTGTTTGCCATCAATTGCCCATATAATATTGATACCGGTTTTTTTCGATAAAACAATATCCAGATATTTATAGCTCATGGCATCATCTTCAACAATCAAAACTGTATATTCCTTCAGGTTTATTCTGTTCATTACTTTTACTTTAAATACACTGTATTCTGGCATCGTATACGTACACGAAGGTTAAACGGTATTAAAAAAGGATGGCTAATTGATAAACCGACAACACTTTTTGTTGAAATGGCTTTTTCTTTTGACGAAAGATTTACCTGTTTTTTATTAGCAAAAATTTAGATGACAAAAAGCTTTTTAAAAGTGGACAATTTTCATTAATTTTTTAAAAAAATCAATTGCCATGAAGAAGAAAATCAGCGCCGTTTCAAGGTTATACGACCTGTTGCAGTTTGGGGAGTTTGGCGGTGTAAACCCGTCAATTACCGATTCTTCCACTTATACATTCCTTAATCCTGATGAAATGGAGGAAACATTTCACGGGCACGCACAGGGATGTTTTCTCTATTCGCGTCACTGGAACCCGAGCAATAAATACCTGGCAGATGCGGTGGCGACTATGGAGAACACCGAATCTGCATGGATAACGGCATCGGGAATGGCCGCAATCAGCTGTGCTATCCTGCAGATATGCAGCACAGGCGACCACCTGATCACAAGCATAACAACCTATGGCGGTACCTATGCATTCTTAAAGAATTACCTGAAAAAATTCAATATAGAGGTTAGCTTTGTGAATATTACCGACCTTAAAAGCGTGGAAGAAGCTGTAAGGCCCAATACAAAGCTTATTTATACCGAATCTGTCACCAACCCTTTGCTGCAGGTTTCTGATATTCCGGCACTGGCGGAAATCGCTGCCCGGCATCATATTAAACTAATGGTAGATAACACCTTTACCCCGCTCATCATTACCCCCACCAATCTGGGTGCAGATTTTACCGTTTATAGCCTTACCAAGTTTGTAAACGGGAAGAATGATTGTGTGGCAGGTGCCATTTGTGGCCGCAGGCAGTTTATTGACGACCTGGCAGATGTGCATTGCGGTACGGCCATGCTGCTCGGGCCGGTGCTTGACCCGCTGCGGTCATCAGGAATTTTAAAAAATATGCATACCCTGCACCTGCGCATGCAGCAGCACAGTAAAAATGCCATGTACCTGGCTGAAAAGCTTGGCGAATTGAATATGAGAGTAATTTATCCCGGACTTGAAAACCATCCGCAGCATAAACTAATGAAACAGATTATGAATGAGGAATTTGGTTTTGGAGGTATGATGGCCATTGTATTGGACTCTGCTTCTGATGCCAACAGGCTTATGCAGAAAATGCAGCAGGAACAGGTAGGCTATCTTGCTGTTAGCTTGGGATATTTTAAAACCCTGTTTAGCTGTTCGGGAAAAAGTACCTCTTCTGAAATACCAAGGGAGATACAGCAACAAATGGGCCTTTCGGAAGGCCTTTTAAGGTTTTCTGTGGGACTTGATCATGATATCGGACAGACATTTGGCCGGATAAAAAAATGCCTGGAAGAAACGAAACTGGTTTAACCCGGATATATTCATGAAATAATTAGAACCTCTGACTTACACGAATTATTCTTAACCGGGCTAAACAATTTTAAAAAAACATTGTTACCACTGAAAAAGAAATACTATGGCATATACATTACAAATCGGACAAAAAGCGCCTGATTTCAGGCTGCATGCTACCGATGGCCGTGATTATGGTCTTTCGGATTTCAATTCTTATAAATACCTGGTGATATTTTTTACCTGTAACCATTGTCCTTATGTGCTGGGTTCGGATGAAACCACGCGCAGAACGGCAGATAAATTTAAAGATAAAGGGGTTCTTTTTGTCGGTATTAATTCAAACAGTGCAAATACCTATCATGAAGATGATTTTGAACACATGAAAAAACGAATGGCACAGCATAATTTCCCCTGGCTATACCTGCGGGACGAAACCCAGGAGGTAGCCAGGAAGTATGGTGCGCTGCGTACCCCGCATTTTTATGTTTTTAATGAAAACCGTGAACTTGTTTATACGGGTAGGGGAGTGGACAGCCCACGTGATGTGTCAAAATTGACTGTTAACGATCTCGACAGGGTACTAACCGAACTCACCGAAGGAAGGCAAATAAGCATCCCGGTGACAAACCCTATTGGCTGCACGATTAAATGGGAAGGTAAAGACAGCCACTGGATGCCTGCCGAAGCATGCGATTTGGTATAAAAAGATGATGGAAGGTTTTCAGAAATAATCGTTTCTGTATCCCCTGAAATATTTCATAAACTGTACGCGTTCATAAGCCGCTGCATTGCTGCTTTTTGACTGGCTGAGTTTACCCCTGAAATCGTTAATGGAAGCAAAGTTTTTCTCTTTCATCCAGTCATTCAGTTCATGAAGCATGGTTGTGATATGTTTTGGACCGTTTTTATATATTGCAGAAGCTAATTCAACCGCGCTGGCACCTGCCAGCAACTGTTTAATAAGGGCTTTGCCATCGTGTATCCCTGTTGAGGCTGCCAGGTCGCAGGCGGTACGGTCGGCCATAATTGCAATCCAGCGTAAAGTAAGATACAGGTCTGACGGACTGCTTAGCACGCCGCCCGAGGTCAGCTCAAATGTATTGATATCGAAGTCCGGGTTGTAAAACCTGTTGAACAGTACCAAACCTTTTATGCCGGTTTTTGAAACATTCTGAAGAAAAGTCCCCAGGTTAGAGAAATAATGGCTAAGCTTGCAGATTACCGGTATTTTCACCTTGTTTAAGACTTCGAAGATGATTTCAAAATAAATCTTTTCATTGTCTTCAGAAGAACGTTTGAAGTCACTCGGAAGCAGAAAAATATTCAGTTCAAGGGCATCGGCCCCTGATGTTTCGATCTGCTTCGGGAAGTATGTCCATTGCGTGGAAGTAACACAATTAATGCTTGCAATAACCGGTATGGAAACTGCTTTTTTTACATTTGAAATCAAATCAAGATATTTTATCGCGGCTTCTTCCTCCATATCTGCATGCTCATAAAAATCTAAAGTTTCGGGATAAATAAAACCTTCAGCGCTCATGCTGTCATGCCTTGATTTCATCTCCATAATGATTTCTTCTTCGAAAAGAGATTTTAAAACCACAGCGGCGGCATTATTTGCTTCAAGTTCCCGAATGGTGTTAACAGAATCGGTAAGCCCCGAACTGCCGATAATAACCGGATTTTTAAGTTGTAATCCTGCGAATTGAGTGGTAAGGTCTGCCATATAAGATTAATATTGAAAGTTTTCTGTATATTATGCTGAGTAAATTTTAATTTTTATTAAAGTTAAAACAAATTTTTATGAGTTATTGTTTCTTAACTCATGTAAGTATTAAAACCGTTAAAAGTTATTAACAACAAATTGGCATACCTGTGATAATTCTTCAGGTTGTTTGTTATAGCATTGTTATTTATTATTCCTGATATTATCCCTTGCTGAGATTGCCTGGTTTTTATTAAGAAAAATTTCATTTAAGGGCAGTTATTAACACCCAAGTCTTGCAAAAAGACGACTATATCTATAAATTTGAAAAAATTACGCATGCATATGAAGAAAATAATGACTTTGGCTGTTGTTACAGCATTATTATGTTCCGGGTGTAAGTATTTTGAGAAGAAAAGGTTGTTTTCCAAAGGTGCTGATACCATGCTGAATTATGCCGCCGAGATTGAAGAACCGGCAGTTGATTCAATGGCATTTGTTCCTGAAACGGATGTTAAGTCGGAAGAAAACCTATCTGCCGAAACCCTTGATGAGATGTATAAGACAAATGCATCACTTGGTTCCGACAAAGCCTTTATGGTTGTTGGCTGCTTTATGATTCCGCAGAATGCCGACGGTTATGCTGAAAAGATGAGGGGCATGGGTTATAATACCGAGATTATTCTAAGGCCCGACGGATTTCATATGGTTTCGGTCAGCTCATACGACAACCTGAGGTCTGCTGTAAGAGACCTTCAGAAATTCAGGGGGGAGATAACCGGGAATGCATGGATATGGCTGAAAAAATAAGCAGGATGATAAAATCACCCTCCCGGTAATCCTGAAGTTTTTATTTAAAAGTCTTGAAATACAGAACAACAAACAACAGGATCATTTCCTGATTTTTACCTGTGAAGCCGGTTTGTAATTTACCCGCTTTTTCCAAAGATTTTCTTTACTGTAATACGCAGATTAAAAAATAATCTGTGTTGAATGTTGCATGTCTCAGGTGCCTGTCATTATAAACAATGGCTGAAATTCGAAGCTTTTATAATGGGGCCTGAGCCTTTCGGTATTGTAATAGCGCTTTACATCCACTATTTTGTTCGTGCTTGTTACCACATCAATTGGGGCATTGTCGTACCTTCCGTTTCTCAGTACGACGAGGCGTCCGTGTATGCCTTTAAGTAACAGGTCAAGGGCCAGGTTTCCATAAGCCATCGGCACAATCGAGTCAATAGCATCCGGATCACCGCCGCGCACGAGGTACCCGAGCTGCTGATTGATAACATTTACCCTTTTGCCTTTATTGTATTTGGGTGACAGTTCGCGTATTTTATCCGAGATAATATCGCCAATGCCACCAAGTTTGGCGTGGCCATACTGGTCTTTTTCCCTCGATTTAAAGATCATTTCGCTGCTCCCGGTAAACATTGCCCCTTCTGAAACGAGCACTACCGAATATTTGCTGGGATTTTTTTCCCTGTCCTCAATCAGCAGGTGGGCCAGCTTTTCGATGTCGAATTTATGTTCGGGTATTACACACCTGTTTGCTGCGCCAGCCATGGCAGGGAGCATTGCTGTGAAACCCGCGTATCTTCCGAAGACTTCGAGTACCAGCACTCTTTCGTGTGAGCCGGCAGACGTCCTGAGAAGATTGCACAAATGAATGGTACGGGTAATGCAGGTGCTGAAACCTATGCAATAATCTGTTCCGGGAACATCATTATCCATAGTCTTAGGTATGGCAACCACTTTTACCCCTTCGGCGTATAGACGTACCCCGTAACTTAATGTATCATCGCCACCAATAGGTATCAGGTAGTCTATACCGAGAAATTCCAGATTTTTGATCACTTCAGGTGTAAGGTCATTTATCTCTTCGGTATATTTATCTTTATACTGCTCAGGAATCTGGCTGAGGGGTATGTGACTTGGACGTGTGCGTGAAGTGTGAAGAAATGTGCCACCAGTCCTTCCTGCTTTGTTTACAATTTCTTCTGTTAGTTCAATATACTTATCGCTGTTGTCAGCTTTTTTATCGCGAGTGAGTTCAAGAATACCTGCCCAGCCGCGTCTGAGGCCAATAACCTGGTAACCTTCCCTTAGCGCCCTTATGGTTATTGCCCTTATGGCCGGGTTCAGGCCAGGCACATCGCCGCCCCCGGTAAGTATTGCAATGGTCCCTTTTTTGCGTTTAATATAAACCATGGTTTGATAAGATTAGTGTTATTTACAAGTGTATAAATATATTAATTTTTTTGGTTATTACAGACTGGTGACAGAACAAAACTTCAACATAGACGATATTTACGGTTAAAAAAAAGCAGGGAGTTGTCCCTGCTTTTACTGAATGCTGGTTACCAGTTTAATATCTTATAAAAATCATATTCTTCCGGTTCGGGCACAATTTTCTTTGCAGCCTTGTAATCATCTTTGGTGATGTACTGCAAATTGTTTTCGTAAATCATCTTAACCCTGTCCGAATCCATATTCACTAATCTGGGCCTTACCTTGCCATGTTCATCTTCAACATCTTTCAGATACAATGGGGCCACGGTACCTATGTGGTCTACAGTTACCATACACCCGCTTATGCCTTCCTGGAACAACTTCATAACCCCTGTACCAAGCAGTGTGGTATATACCAGGTCGTAGGCTATCGGGCGTGTGCATCTTAACTCGTAACCCAGCTCGTTTGGTCGGCTTTTTACAGGAAGATTAAGTTTCTTTAATTTTCTTTGCACAAGCATGTTGAAAATATGCGATTTACTAACATTGCCCAATTCAGGGTGTCCATGATCGTCATAAGTAAAGTTTACCCCTGTACCTTCAATTTCTTCATCGCTCATAAAATGAAATACACCCTCGCTGATAATAGCTGCACCATATTCAATTCCCATAAGTTTTCGTTTGAGCATTGAGGAGATAATCAGCCTTGTTATCTTGTCGAAAGTACATTTGGTTTTATTGAACATTTCGGGAATGATAATCATGGGATAATGACATGCAGTACCGATACCAAAAGCCAGGTGACCGGCTTCACGGCCCATAGCCGAAATTACGAACCAGTTACCGCTTGTGCGTGCATCTTCGTAAATGGTGGTGGCTATTTTAACACCCTCTTCTTTGGCCGACTGGTATCCGAATGTCGGTATCCCCTCGGGCAGTGGCAGGTCGTTATCAATGGTTTTGGGCACATGAATGTTGGCAACTTTGAGTTTGTTGGCATGCAGAAACTTGCTCAACCTGTTGGCTGTGGAGGCAGTGTCATCCCCGCCAATGGTTACCAGTAATTTCACGTTGTTTTTAGTAAAGAAATCAGTGGTGAATTCTGTATCTTTTGGTTTATACCTGCTCATTCTAAGGGCAGATCCACCCCTGCTGTATACAGCGTCTGCAAATTCAAAATCGAGTTCACTGAAATTCGGCTCGTTTGTGAAAAGTGTTTTGTATCCTTCCTGCAAACCTATTACCCTGTATCCTGCATTTAAAAAAACCTTTGTTATCGAACCGATCACTGTGTTGATACCGGGCGCCGGCCCTCCTGCACATAATATGGCAACTGAATCTTTCATAATTGTTGTATTTAACTGTTTTATTGTTAAAAATGCATGCAAAGATGTAAATATATTTTTAAAAATTAAAAACCCGATTTGCTATTTTAAGATATTTGTCATTGCAGATTAATAAATAAAACATTTCTTTGCAGGTCTTATATTCACAACAAAATGGAAAAACTAAACAAAACGTTACGTGATTCTAATGTAATGCGATGGATCATTTTATTTTCTGTAAGTTTTGTAATGGCGGTTAATTATTTCTTTTATGATGTGTTGTCACCTTTGCAATCTCATCTGCGTGAATATCTTGGATTTTCAAATGCCGAATACGGTTTTTTAGTAGGGGCATATTCTATTCCCAACGTTTTTCTTTTAATGGCTATTATTGGGGGGATTATACTTGATAAAATAGGTATCCGAATAACAGGGTTTATGTTTATCGCATTTATGGCTGTTGGATCAATCCTTACAGCTTATGGTGCATCCGATTATTTTAACAATGGCGGTATAGGCTATAATTTTCTGTCATTATTCCTAACCAAGTATTCACCTTCTTTAAAACTGATGGTTTTTGGATACTTTCTTTTTGGACTTGGGGCAGAGACAAGCATAGTTGTGATAACTAAAATTGTAGTTAAATGGTTTAAGGGTAAAGAACTTGCTTTTGCACTGGGATTAAATCTTGCCATTGCAAGGATAGGCACCATGATGGCATTTCTTTTTTCTGGTTCACTCGCGCAGCAAAGTCCCTGGTTTAAGCCTATAATGCTCGGCGCCGGATTACTGACCATAGGGTTATTGTCATTTCTGATCTATACCCTGTTTGATATAAAACTAGATAAACAAATAAAAGAAAACACAATTACGGTACCCGAAGAAAAGTTTAATATAGCTGATATTGGAAAGATTATTTCCATTCCTTCGTTTATATATATTACTTTACTCTGTATAACATTCTACTCGGCTGTTTTTCCCTTTTTGAAGTATGCACCCGATATGCTGCAGAATAAATTTGGGTTTTCAGGCGAACTTAGCGGAATGATCGTGGCCATTTTGCCTTTTGGCACCATTATTTTTACCCCTCTTTTCGGATTATTTACCGATTACAAAGGTAAAAGTGCATCTGTGATGATATTTGGCTCTATACTACTGGTGGCAGTTCATTTAACTTTTACATTCACCAGTATTACGCCCCTTATCCCGATGTTTGTCCTTGGTATTGCCTTTTCTCTGGTGCCGGCGGCCATGTGGCCTTCAGTGGCAAAGATCGTTGAGAATAATAGGATAGGCACAGCATATGGAATAATGTTTTCAATTCAGAATATTGGTTTGTGGATTTTTCCACTGCTAATAGGTAAGATACTCGACTTATCTAACCCGGGGATTACCCAGGAAATGGTCAATGCCAAAGAGGCTGTTTTTAATTATTCCAATTCTATGATCATGCTCTCTTTCCTTGGGATTCTTGGAATTGTGTTTGCAATTTTATTAAAACGCGAAGATAAGGTATCCGGCTTCGGCCTTGAACTTCCCAACAGGCAGAAAAATTAAAAGCCGTCTTTCGACAGCTTTCGGTATCATGTAAATATGTATTGTTTCAGGGTTTTCTTATCAAAATCTGTTCGCGGTCGGGGCCTACAGATATAAAGGTTACCGGAACACCTGTTTCCTTTTCAATAAACTGAATATAATCTTCAAGTTCTGCCGGGATTTCTTTAATATCCCTTATTCCCGAGAGGTCTTTGTCCCAGCCCTTCAATTCGGTGTAAACCGGTTCAGAAATTTCAGTCAATTCATACGGTACATGGTCAACGATTTTCCCATCAATTTTGTAACCTGTGCAAACTCTTATTTGATCAAAACCTGTCAGCACATCGGCTTTTGTCATAAAAAGCTGTGTTACGCCATTAAGCATGATGGCATATTTCAACACCGGCAAGTCGAGCCACCCGCATCTGCGAGGTCTGCCAGTGGTAGCGCCAAACTCGTTTCCTTTTGCCCTAAGCTCTTCGCCTGTATTGTTCAGCAGTTCAGTAGGAAACGGGCCGCTTCCCACACGTGTACAGTATGCTTTGAATATACCATAAACTTCCCCGATGGCCGAAGGCGCAACCCCAAGTCCGGAGCATGCCCCCGCGCATATGGTATTCGAAGATGTTACAAAGGGATAAGACCCAAAATCAATGTCGAGCATCGTTCCCTGGGCACCTTCGGCAAGGATCCTTTTCTTTTGTTTCAGGAAGCTGTTAATTACCACTTCACTGTCAATAAGCTGAAATTGCCTGATGACATCAATTCCTTCGAACCACTCTTTTTCAAGTATTTCAATATCGTATTCAAAATCATACAAACGCAGCAGGTCTTTGTGCTTCTCTTTAAGCGATTGATATTTTTCTTTGAAATTACTGGTAATGGTATCGCCAACCCTCAAACCGTTTCTGCCTGTTTTATCCATGTAAGTGGGGCCTATGCCTTTGAGTGTGGAACCTATCTTGGTTTTTCCCTTGGCATTTTCAGAAGCCTGGTCAAGAATGCGGTGCGAGGGAAGTATGAGATGTGCCTTTTTCGAAATCAGCAGTTTTTTGCTGATATCAATATTCATGGCCTTTATCTTCCCTATCTCTTTCATGAAAATCACCGGGTCTATTACTACACCGTTTCCGATAATATTTACCTGGTCTTCCCTGAAAATTCCCGAGGGAATGGTATGCAAAACATGTTTGATCTGATTGAATTCAAGTGTATGACCTGCATTGGGCCCTCCCTGGAACCTCGCGATTACATCATAATCCGGTGCAAGCACGTCTACAATTTTACCTTTGCCCTCATCACCCCACTGCAAGCCTAATAATACGTCTACTTTCATTGTATATTTTATCGAGATTTTTTTATTAAAAACCCTGCAAGGTACATATTTTTTTTCAAGATAAACTTAAAAAATTAACCTGTTCATAAAATTATAAAAGGAAGGCTGTTATTTGCCGGTAAATCTTTAATAATCAGATATTCAATAAATAAGAATATCTGATTTGGTTTGAAGGGTCATTACAAAATCTTCAATTCTCAATCGTAAAGATTTTTTTTCTTTGTTTCGGGAGTTTCTATTTTTTTACCGTAAATATAAAGGGAATGGTGCGAAGGCTGAAAACCATTTAGTTCACAGGCAGTATTTATAATCTCCTGCATCCTGGGGTCGCAAAATTCTATTACCTTGCCGGTTTCGATATCTATCAGATGGTCATGCTGCATGCATTGATAAGCTTTCTCAAACTGGGCAATGTTTCTGCCAAACTGATGTTTTACAACCAGGTTGCAGTCAAGCAGTAACTCTATGGTATTGTATAAGGTGGCCCTGCTTACCCTGTAATTTTTGCCTTTCATGTAAGTATAAAGGGTTTCTACATCAAAATGACCTTCCCTTGAGTATATTTCGTCAAGAATTGCATATCTTTCAGGTGTTTTTCTGTGTCCTTTTTTTTCAAGGTAATTTGTAAAAATTTTTTTTACAGTGTCTTTTGTTTCGGGTGAAACCATAGGATAATCTGATTAAAATACCGTGTAAAATTATACATTTTTTGATTATTTAAAATGATTTTAAATTGTAAATTGGCTGTTGGTATACAAAAACCTTAGAAAGTACTAAAACCCTAAACATATGAACCGTATACAACAACAACTGTTACCCGGGATTCTGCAAAAAGCAGCCATAATAGCGGGACTTATAATATTGATAAACCCTTGCTTTGCACAGGATACATATCCGTTTGCCGATACCGCTATTCATGCAGAACAGAGAATTGATAACCTGCTTTCTCTAATGACACTTGATGAGAAGGTGACCTGCCTTAGCACCAACCCATCCATACCCAGGCTCGGAGTCAAAGGTACAAGCCATGTGGAAGGATTGCATGGTCTCGCACGAGGGGGGCCCAGCAACTGGGGAAGAAGAGACCCTGTGACAACAACCATATTTCCACAGGCAATCGGCCTGGCTGAATCCTGGGACCCGATAGTACTGAAAAAAGTTGCATCCGTGGAGGCATACGAGGTGAGGTACCTGTTCCAAAGCCCAAAATATGGCAAGGGCGGCCTTGTAGTCCGCGCCCCAAATGCCGATATGGGCAGGGATATAAGATGGGGCAGAAATGAGGAGTGTTACGGTGAAGATGCTTTTCTTACAGGTGTATTAACAACTGCATTTATTAAGGGTTTGCAGGGTGATCATCCAAAATACTGGCTCACTGCTTCACTTATGAAACACTTTCTGGCCAACAGCAATGAAAATGGCAGGGACAGTTCATCATCAAATTTTGATGACAGGCTCTACAGGGAATATTATTCATATCCGTTTATGAAAGGCGTTACCGAAGGCGGGTCGAGGGCTTATATGGCTGCTTATAACGCATATAATGAAATACCATGCACTGTACATCCCATGCTTAAAGAGATAACTGTAAAAGAATGGGGGCAAAACGGCATTATTTGCACCGATGGCGGCGCCCTGCGCCTTCTTGTTACTGCCCATAAAGAATATCCCGACCTTGAGCTTGCCGCTGCTGCATGTATCAAAGCCGGCATTGGACAGTTTCTCGACCGTTATACCGATGGCGTGAAAGGAGCGTTGGAGAAAGGTTATATCACCGAGACCGATATTGATAGTGTGCTTCGGGGTAATTTCAGGGTGATGCTCAGACTGGGACTGCTTGATCCCCCCGAAAAAGTACTATACAGCAAAATAGGTTTAGCAGATACGATTGATCCCTGGCTAAAGGAAGAGCACAAATCAATAGTTAGGGATGTTACCCGAAAAACCATCGTGTTGTTAAAGAATTCTGATAAGACCTTACCGGTCGAAAGAAAAAGGATACGATCTATTGCGGTGATAGGCCCCCTGGCCGACACAGTGCTGCTCGACTGGTATAGCGGCACGCCTCCTTATGTTATAAGTCCTTTTGAAGGTATAAAAAGTAATGCTGGTGATGCAATTAATGTGAGTTGCTATTCTGGAAATGATAATGATTCTGCGGTAAATCTGGCAAAAAATTCAGATTTGGTGGTGATTTGTGCCGGAAACCACCCGGTTTGTCACTATGCCGATTGGGGCAAATGCACAGTGCCAAGTGATGGCAGGGAGGCAGTAGACAGGAAGTCAATCACACTTGAACAGGAGGTGATGATTCAAAAGATATACGCTGCAAATCCCAATTCAATCCTCGTCCTTATCAGCAGCTTTCCCTATGCTGTAAACTGGTCGCAGGAAAACCTGCCAGCCATTCTGCACATGACACATTGCAGCCAGGAGATG
>JAFGPL010000281.1 GCA_016936215.1 Bacteroidales bacterium | reverse complement strand
GTTCTATAAATATTTTGTACCTACGGTACTTATTTTCAGCCTCGTTAGAGGCGAAATATTTATAGCATAATTTCATGGTGATAATTTAAGCCCCGTAGGTGGCGTAATATCATTAAACCTTTTTATTTCAGAGGGTTTATAATTTGAAAATATTTTAGTCGGACAGTAGTGAAAAAAAATGTCTATTACATGCCTTAAAATAAAGTTATCCTGTGAACCAATTGTTTTATCTACAAATTTTTGACGTTCGTAATTTTTTATTTTTATTAATGTAACCTATTAAATATTTTGGCGTAGAAAACAGAAAATACAGACAGGTTTTTCATAGTTTTATATTTTGGGTTTAGTTATTAGGGTTAATTAATAGAAGTCCGGCTTTGGCCGGATTTTTATTTATAGATATATCCTATCTGATATTTTCTGATGTGTAATTTAATTTGGCAAGTGAGCAATATCATCGGTTTTTGATAATGAATATCATTTGGAAAGATAGTGGGGGAACAGGTTTTTTAAATAACTTTGATATGTGAATTAAGAGACTCAAAAAATAGTATTAGGGTTAATTAATACAGGTGTAAGTTCTTTGTTTGATAGGGTTTAATTAGTTTTAGGTGTTTAATCCCGGTTTCGGCCGGGATTTTTTTTGTCTTTTTTTAAAGTCCCAGGAAAACTATTGCACACCCGCTAAGAAATATGGTGGCACCTGCTATTGCATGTGTATATCTTTCAAGCTTTCCAAAAGGCATTGCTTTCAAACCTGCTGATAAAAGCAAAACCATTGCAAGCATGGTAATTACGGTAACCAAAGAAAAGACCAGGGATACTATCAATACCCCTGATGTATTATGCTGTGCCGCGGGATAAATAAATAATGGTATTAAAGGCTCGCATGGCCCCAAAACAAATATTGTAAACAAAATCCATGGGGTAATATTGGGCTTTTTCTTCTTGTGATTATGATTATGGTGATCTATAATGTGCGTGGCTTCCGCATGATGGTGTTCGTGCCCGTGTATTAATTCACCATGGGAGTGAATATGCTTGTGAGGCCTGTTTTTGTAGGCTTTCCAAATACCCCATATAAAATATCCGAAACCAAACAGAATAAATGCCCATGCGGCAAGATTTCCCCTTATTCCTTCAACGCTGGTTAGTTTTGATACGCCTATCCCCATTGCAATTCCGATAATGCCCAGTACAATTGAACTGCCAACATGCCCCAGTCCGCATAAAACAGTTAAAAGGCTTGTTTTCCAAAGCGACCAGTTGCGCGCTTTCGACATTACAATAAAGGGTACATAATGATCGGGGCCAAATAGCGTATGAATAAATCCAACTGTTGCTGCCGAGACTGATAATAAAAAAATTTCGTTATTCATATATTGCGCTTTGTCTAATTAATATTCCAATTTGTAACCGTGTTGATCTCAAAAATCTCATTTCTGTCCCATTCAAGCCAGTACCTGAGGGCAGCCTGTCGTACAAGTTTCCAGTACCCCTCATCTTCAAGCCCGAATTTTACAATTCCTTCATTTATGTCTTTATTAATAATTTTAAGGTATTCATCTTTCAGCCTGATTTTTATACTTATATCATCATGAGTGAAAATTGCCTCGGGCCTGGAAATGCTGTCTGAGGACACCGAAATTGTTCCCTGTCCGAGCGTAGCACCAGTGCTTACCTGTATACCGTCGTTCATGCAACTGTATGGAGGGGTGATGCCGGCATATGATTTTACAGACAGATGGTCATGTTCTACGTTAAAATATTCCCTTGCAAGTATGCCCATTTTTGCGCCAACGATAGAAAAAATGCCAAGGTGGCCGTGAAACTCATCTGTTATCACGCAGGCTTTCCATTCTTCATGTCCATGCTTTGCAATTGCTGAATCCATCATCAGTCGCACATCGTAGTTATAAAGTTCCCGCCTGGATGGGAAAGCATTGAAAACAATATTCCGTTCGGAAGTATAATTGCCGGTAATAAGGTCTCTCTCCATCTCTTTAATTGCCTGGGTGTTGTATGAAGTATTGTACCTTATTGAAATATAAGGCAGCTTAATGGTCATGTTAAATAACCCGGGACAAAAAATATAGGCTGCTACCAGTTCATCCATAAAGATAAAATGGTTGTCGTTCAGCAGGGCGTTTACCTCAGGTTGCCTGTGAAAGCTTGTGAGTGTCCTTGCAAGGTGGGTCCCGGATTCTTGTGCCAGGTGGAACAATTCCTGGTCGAAAATCAGTTCGTGTTGGCTTGTATTCGAGATGATATCAACCCTTATTTTTTCTGCATCAAGCACTTTGTCGGCTGCAAACGGGTTACAGTCATAATTGAAACCTTCACGGGGGAAAACAGAACTGTTGTACCAGACTATATTTCTAACTTTTGCAGTAAACAAGGGGTATTTGTCCATCAGTTCAGCTACCGACGAGAGCGAGCCGAGACAGATAAAAGTATATTCTTTTTCTTCTGCAGCATCGAGTGTTTTTTCAATGTAAGGTGAAAAATCTTCACATGAGTCAACGGTTTGTGTTTCGGCCCATTTTATATGCTGATTGAAAGCTTTCCATTTCGGGTTAACGTCTGCCTTACTGTAATTACATAAGACAGGAATAGAATCTTTGTTCCATTCCTTCAGCAGTCCTTTAAGCCGTGATGCCCCTTCGGTGGTTTCAAGTGTGCCGTCTGAGGCGATAAATGCCGAAATTTCAATTTCGGGCCGAGACAATAAAAGGTTTATGGCACGAAAATCATCGGTTGCACAGTCTGTATCAATGATATATTTCTGCTTAAAGACCGGTTCATTTGCAAAAACAGCATTTATTGAAAGCAGAATGAAGGGCAAGTAAAGGATACTTTTAAATCGCATAATTTTTTAATATGTTTTTATTGTGAATGATTGATGTAATTGCAGATTGATCATCAAAATTTACAGGTCAAAAATCTTTGTTCATGTTTACACTTATACCGGCAGAAAAATTTATCCCCGGCATCGGATAACCGTAATTGATATAATACTTCTGGTTCAGCAGGTTGTCTGCAATAACAAAAAGATTTATATTGCGTGTAGCTTTATAATTAATTTTTGCGCCGGCTACAGCATAATATTTTTCAAATATAACTGTTTCTCCCCCAATTGAGGTATAAAGATTGGCAATCTGTTGTAAACTCATGTTAAAACTAAGCTTCTTCAGGTTGTAGGTAGCTGCTGCAAACAGGTTATGTTCGGGTGTTCCGGCAAGAGGGGTGTCCATATGGATATAGGAATAGTTGGCATGGAACCTCAAATTTTTAGTCAGTTTGGCCATTCCTGCAAATTCAACCCCCATGTTTTTGAAGTTGCCTGTGTTTTTATAGATTGGTGGTGGAGGGGCAACAGGCGGGACCATAATAATGCGGTTATCACCTTCACACAGGTAGGTGGTAAGTTCGGTACGTATTTTTTTATTATGCCATTGTTGTATCCAGCTTATTTCATAGTTCATCATTCTTTCGGGTTCAAGGGCATCGTTGGCCGGCGGGAACAGAAATAACTCCCTGATTGATGGCGGGCGGTAACCTTTAGATAATGAACTTTTGAAGGTTGTAAATGGTGTTGCATTCCAGGCAAGGCCTGCCTGTGGAATAAGCTCTTCATCATAGCTGCTGTTTTCTTCCAGCCTGATCCCTGCATTCAGGGTAAGGTTCGGAAATAATTGATGCTGGTAATTCAGATAGAAAGCATGGTTCTGTATGCTTACCCATTTGTTGTTTAATTCAGAGGTTTGAAATTGAGGCCTACCGCCAGGGCCGGGAATGATTACGCCGTTTTCATCCCTTAAAACGGTGGTTATCGGGCTGCCTTTTCCGCCATACTCCATGAAATCGTAGCCGGCAGTAAGTGTTATTTTTTCAAGCACTTTAATCCCCTGGTAGAACATAATTCCATTCATGGCATCATTAGAATGCCAGCCGTCTGAAATATCATGCTCGCCAAAATTGTAATATAGTTTCAGGGCGCCTTCAAGTGAATTGTACCTGTTTTCAATAGACAATGCGGCTTTGCCACGCATAATGTCAATGCTGTAACCTGCAGCCGATGCAGTGTCTATGCCGGGATCTTTAGATTCAAAAGCTGCAACGCTGAAATCGGCAACAGCAGAAATGTGTTCGTTAATCTTATATGCTGTTTTTACATAACCGTTTGTAATTGCAAAATCCGATGAGTCCCGGTGGCCGTCGGTCTGGTCGTGATTGACCGATGCAAAAACACTGAGGTTTTTTTTACGGTAACCGGCACTAAGCGATAACTTGCGGGTATCGTATGATCCGTATAGCGCTTTGGCATTCAATGTTATGCCGTCGTGTTTTTGTTTTTTTGTAATAATATTAATTACCCCGCCAAACGCATTTGAACCGTAAAGGATAGAGGCCGGCCCCCTGATAACTTCCACTTTTTCAGCATCTGAGGAAACATAAGCATCGGGAAGATGGTGGCCCATCATTCCCATAAACTGGGGATGTCCGTCTATAAGAATCAAAACCTGGGTGGTAGGGTTGCCTCCCAGTCCCCTTATGTTGATTTGTCCTGCAGCGCCGTTTGAAACGCCAAACCCTGTAACACCCCTTTCGGTGACAAACAGACCTGGTACCTGCTGACTGATTACCGGCAATAGTGCCGATTCGCCCGATTGCTCGATTTCTTCCTGGGTAATAACTGAAACTGTGAGTGGTACATTTTTACGGGCAACTTCCACCTTACTGCCTGTCACAACTACTTCGTCCAACTCGATGGTGTCTGACAGGCCAGGTTGGGCATATAACCAGGTATTTAAAAAGATTATACAGAATGCCAGTGCTTTGGTTTTGGAACTCATCTTCATATTTATTTAGGTGTTATTATTTATAAATTCGTGTTACCATAGGATAAAAAAATTATTCAGCCTTGCTCATCACAAGTTTGCCATGCTGTATTCCTTTCAATGCAAGAATTTTGTCGGCCAGCTCGGTGAGTTCCTGTGCCTTACCTTTTACAGCAATGGTTTCAAGGCACATGTCGTGGTTAAGGTGTATGTGTTGCGATGATAAAATACATTGATGGTAATCATGCTGCAGGTCATTTAGTTTTTTGTTGATTTCAAATTTATGATGGTCATAAACAATAACAATGGCCCCTGCTACAACATTGTTGCATTTCCACTTTTTTTCTACATGGTTTTTTTCTATGAGTTGACGTATTGCCTGCGACCTGTTTGGCAATTTATTATCAGCAATATATTCGTCAAGCTTTGCAAGAGTTTCAATTTCAAGTGATACGCCAAACCG
>JAFGPL010000280.1 GCA_016936215.1 Bacteroidales bacterium | reverse complement strand
CAGTTCAAATGAAGCAGTTCAATTGACAGTTCCAGTTAAAAACACTGGTAAGCTGGATGGAACAGAAATTGTTCAGGTTTATATTCGGAAAGTAAACGACATAGATGGCCCTGTTAAAACCTTAAGAGGATATAAACGTGTTGAATTAGCTGAAGGTGAAACTCAGAATGTAGTAGTTGATCTTCCTCCTTCTTCCTTTGAATTTTACGACTGGAAACAAAGACAAATGAGTGTTACTCAAGGTGAATATGAAGTACATTATGGAAACAGCTCGCAATTAAAGGACTTAAAAATGATTAAAATATTAATCCAGGAAACAAATTTAAATTAAATTATAGCTGAAAATGAAAAAAAAATTATTATTAAGCATTTTATTTTTTGGAATTATTAAAATTTTTCTTGCTCAATCTCAGATAAAAGTAATTGAAGACTTTAAGCCTTCAACAGCAAATCAACCAGGTAATGAATACCCAATGGTAAATTCTGAAGGCAGGGTACGTGTACAAATTTCAGCTCCTGAAGCTAAAAAAGTTCAACTCGATATTGGAGCTGTTAAATACGATTTAATAAGAGATGAAAATGGTGTTTGGACAGGAGAATCAGCCCCTCAGGATGTGGGATTTCATTATTACCAGTTAAATATTGACGGAGCATCGGTACCAGATCCAAATAGCCTGTATTTTTATGGTGCCGGACGATGGGGCAGTGGAATCGAAGTCCATGCAGAAGATGAGGAATTCTACGCACTTAAAAATGTAGCCCATGGTCAGGTGCGCGAACACATCTATTTTTCTAAAACCAATAGCAGTATGCGTCGATGTTTTGTATATACTCCACCAAATTATGATAAAAATACTGAAACTCGCTACCCTGTGCTTTATTTACAACACGGAGGTGGTGAAGACGAAACGGGTTGGTCAAATCAAGGTAAAGTCAACCTTATTATGGATAACCTGATTGCAGAGGGCAAGGCAAAACCATTTATTATCGTAATGGATAATGGAACATGGCGAATGCCAAAAAGGGAAAAACCTGCTCCTCAGGATACAGCTAAAAAAGAAGAACGTCCAAAAACATGGCCACCAAAAGGTTGGGCTGATAATTTCATGAAAACCATGCTGGAAGATATTATTCCAGTGATAGATACAAACTATCGTACTATTGCTGATCCAAAGCACAGGGCAATGGCCGGTTTATCGATGGGTGGAATGCAAACCAGGATAATAACATTGGCTAATCCAGATAAATTCTCATATGTAGGTATGTTCAGCGGTGGAAGTATAAGCTTGGAAGATATTAATAATTCTCCTGGATTCAAAGAAAATATAAAGCTTGTATTTATCAGTTATGGAAGCAGAGAACTTGAAAATCCCAGAATAGGCCTCTGGGGTGATCCTAAGCTAAACACAGAAGAAATCACAAAAGCTGGTATGAATACGCATTTTTATGTCTCACCGTTAACAGCTCATGAATGGCAAAGCTGGAGAAGAGGCTTCTATCAATTTGCTCCACTATTATTCAATGATTAATTTTTATAAATGATGAAAAAAATACATTATTTAATTTCAATAACTCTTATTATTTTAATAAACGCATGTTCAACTCTTCCTCCCGAACAAATAAAACTTGAACAAGGAATTGTTCAGGGAACCATTGAAGACGGATTAAGAATTTTCAAAGGAATACCTTTTGCTGCACCACCTGTTGGTAAGTTGCGTTGGAAAGCGCCACAGCCTGTTGAAAAAAGGGACAGTATAAAACAGACCACCGAATATGCTCCTGCTCCTGTGCAGGGAGGGGATACTCCATCAGGTAAAAGTGAAGATTGCCTCTACCTGAATATCTGGACTCCGGCAAAATCAGCTAAAGAAAGCCTGCCTGTCCTGGTTTGGATTTATGGCGGGGGATTTAGTTTCGGATCAACCGCTGAACCGGTATATAACGGTGAAAAGTTGGCTAGAAAAGGGATTGTGCTGGTAAGCATCGCCTATCGGGTAGGGCAACTCGGATTTTTAGCTCACCCGGAATTAAGCGCTGAAAACTCAAACGGCATTTCGGGAAATTATGGTTTGCTCGACCAGATTGCGGGATTACAATGGATTCAAAATAATATTGCTGCATTTGGTGGCAACCCGGAACAGGTGACCATTTTTGGTGAATCGGCCGGAGGGATTTCTGTAAGTATGTTGTGTGCTTCACCACTAGCCAAAGGTTTATTCCAAGGGGCTATATCGCAAAGCGGTGGTTCGTTCGGGCCAACAAGACCAACTACTTATCCTGGTGAGAATATGAAAACCCTTCAACAAGCTGAAACAGAAGGTATATCTTATATGCAAAAAGCAGGGGTATCAACACTTGCTGAACTCCGTAAAATTGAAGCTGACTCACTTCCTATGGGATGGGGAATAGGTAGCGCCTGGCCTATTGTTGACGGATATGTTATTCCTGATGATCAATATAAACTATACGAAGCTGGACAATATAACGATGTTCCCATAGTGGTGGGATATAACTCTGATGAAGGATTAAGTTTCACGTGGGTAGAAACACCTGAAGAATTTATTGACGAAGTAAAAGTAAGGTATGGTAAGTTTGCTGATACCTTGTTAAAAGCCTATCCATTAAGTGAGAACTCTATACCTAAAACAGCCCGGGATTTGAACCGTGATGCCGCATTCGGTTGGCATACTTGGTCTTGGGCACAACTTCAATCTAAAACAGGGAAATCGAAAGTGTATTATTACTATTTTGATCAACATCCCAAATATCCTGAAGACTCACCTCAGTTTGATCATGGCTCACCACATGCACAGGATGTTGCATATGTTTTTCAGAATCTTGATCATTCGAACTCACTGATTACAAAATCTGACCTAGAGATTTCAGAAGCTATAGGTATCTATTGGACAAATTTTGCTAAAACAGGTAATCCCAATGGCGAAGGAGTTCCTGAGTGGCCAGCTTACACCAATGCCTATCCAGTGGTAATGTACCTTGGTCCCACACCGCATACGGGGCATGTCCCCAGCTTGGAATCGCTTAAAGTATTGGATGCCTATTTCAAGTGGAGACGGACACCGGAAGGTGAAGGCTGGGCTAAATAATTTAATATTTTGAAATTTTATAATTCTAAAATCAACAAAATGAAAAAAATTAAACAAAAAAATGTAATAGTGTTTATTTCTTTAATGATTAGTTTAGGGACACTTTTTCCGAAAAATGTCCTTGCCCAATCGTATGCAGCCTGGTATAATAATGCACAGGAACGGATCGACACTTTAAGAAAGGGCAACTTTGGAATACAAATAATTGACAAAAACGGACAACCATTTACAGGTCAGGTATCTGTGCGTATGGCAAAGCATGAATTCCCTTTTGGAATAGCTTTTGATTTTTATGAAGGTTCAGGTAGTATGGGAAACAGTTATAGCACATCCAGTACTGTTCAGGCTGTAACCGATCTGGAAATTTATCAGACCGAACGGTGGAGCAATTATCTGGCCTATGCTATTCCCGTTGAAACCGGTAAGGAATATAAGGTAACTTTGAAATTTGCCGAAATTTATTTTGGTTCTGGCGGTTCCAGGCTTTTCGATGTATATGTTGAGGGGCAATTATTCCTTGATAATTATGATGTGTTTTCTGAAGCAGGTGGAATGAATATCGCCAAAGATACCATTATTTTTGTAACAGCCACCGAAAATTATATTAGTATTGAATTAGCTGCTTTGCTTGATAATGCTTCCATAAAAGGAATAGAAATAGATGAGGT
>JAFGPL010000279.1 GCA_016936215.1 Bacteroidales bacterium | reverse complement strand
TCCCCAAATTTACCGCTTTTTTATTTTGCGGTAAAATCCCCTAAAACTCCTATTTTTTCAATTCCAGATCAGGAGTTCTGAATTTGAGTTATTTGCTTTCATAAAATTGATTTTTCCACCCCCAACCCCCGCCAGCGGGGGATAGCGATTCTTTCGAAGCTTGTCTTTTGTAATTATGCAAAATATATTCTTTTTAACGCTTAATTCGCATTATTAATTATTTTTCAGAATTTGATATCCAGCTCTAATTTGGCATGAAACTCCGCGAAATAATCAGGATTTTCTGTAAATACAATTCACTGCATCGCACAAATTGCAGTTGTACTCGTTATAATGAACATCTCTTCCGATACCGATCATTCCGCTGACAGATTTTATCGGGTACATCAGCGCCGAATCTGTGAGACTGACTTTACAGAAATTATCGGGGAAGATTTTAAAAAGTTTGAACTGTTCTTCGGTTTGCCATCCGCAATATCCAGGACTGTAACGATTCGTTATTTTGTATCCTTTTGCAAGCATCATTTCACCAAACTGTTGCTGAATTTGCTCCATCGCTTTTTCCGCAATCACAGAACCAATTACATCAAAAATATAGCCGTGGAGCAGATCGCCTTTTTTCATCAGTTCCTTTGAAATATTACTTATCCCGGGGCCGGCAGTACATAGAAAAAGGGCAACCTTCTCAGAACCCTTTATTTCATTAAATAGTCTTCCCTTTATCTTTAATTCGGCATCACCTATTTTTATATATTTTTTACCATCAACCAGTTGTGCTTCATCGGGTATGATTATTCCCCCTTCAATACTGCAATATCCGCCTGCCATATCAATAGCCTGTAAAATAATTTCATCAACAGGTTCGGGTACATGGGTATCTTTATAGCCAATAAGTCTGGCAATTTCATGCAATTGTATCTGCAAGCCTGAATATTCAGGATGGTAATGATAAATCTCCATCGGGAAATGAAAGAAAACCCTGGATATTAACGGGTATGATTTTTTATCGTTTCTGCAATTTTTGTTATATGCAAAGGTGTTGTTCCACAACAACCGCCTATCACGTTGGCCCCGGCATCTAAAAGTTTACCGACGAACGAAGCCATCTGTACAGGTGTTTCCGGGAAAATGGTCTGACCGTCCTGGTAAACCGGTAAGCCTGCATTGGCATGAATTAAAACTGGTATATCGGCATTGTTTTTTCTGATCTCTTTAACAATATCAATCATTCCTTCAATGCCATTCCCGCAGTTTGCACCAATGATATCAGCCCCTGCATCAATTATGATGTTTACCATATCGGTGGGTGAAACCCCCATCATAGAGCGGTATTCGCCGTTCACTGTTTTTTCAAAAGTCATGGTGCAGATAATCTCGGCGGCAGTGTTTTCTCTGGCGGCTTTCACTGCAATCCTTGCCTCATCGAGATCGCTCATTGTTTCAATTACAATGGCATCGGCACCGCCCTGATACAATGCAATTGCCTGTTCTTTGAATGCATTGTATAAATCTTCTTCGGTAACATCGCCCATAATCAGCATTTTACCGGTAGGTCCCACAGATCCCAGAACATGCTTCTCTTTTCCGGCTGCGCGGCGCGATATTTCAGCAGCGGCCCTGTTGATTTCAACCACCCGGTGCTGCAACCCGTAATTGGCCAGCTTGTAAAAACTGCCGCCAAAACTATTTGTTTCGATCATGTCGGCGCCGGCATCAATATAACTTTTGGCTATTTTATAAACCTGGCCGGGCTTTTCTATATTCCATAATTCGGGGCATTCACCAGGACCCATTCCCATCTTTTGCAGGAAGGTTCCCCATGCGCCGTCGGAAACAAGTTTTTTCCCGGATTTTATTTCATAAGCTATTTTATTCATTGATAATAAAAATTTTTATGTCAGGCCGAAAGCTTGTTTAAAAATTCCACTGCCCCTTGTGGGTCAGGAGAATAAAAATCGGCACCTATTTTCTGCCTGAAGCTGTCGTTGACCGGCGCGCCACCGATTAAAATTTTCAAATCGGGCAACTGTTCTTTAAGGTCTTTCACGGTTTTTTCCATGTTGCCCATGGTGGTGGTCAGCAATGCAGAAAGGCCGAGTGTACAACCGGGATGCGCTTTTGCTGCCTCGAGGAATTTTTCTGTTTTGACATCGGTTCCCAGGTCAACCACTTGCCAGCCATTCCCCTCAACCATCATCGAGACAAGGTTTTTGCCAATGTCGTGCAGGTCTCCGGCAACAGTACCTATCACAAATATTCCTTTCCTCTTAACCGAACCCGACTGAAAATAAGGTTTCAGGTGTTCCATGGCCGTGTGCATGGCTTTGGCCGACATGAGCACCTGTGGCACATATACCTTGTTTTCCCTGAATTTGATGCCTACCCTTTCCATTCCTAATACAAGGGCTTTTTTTAGAACATCTTCAGCCGAAACGCCCTGTTCAAGCGCCTTTTTTGTCAGTTCATCAGCACCTTCCTGTCCCTTCATATCAGGAGGATAGGGAGCTGCAAGGTTAATTTTACCAAACTCAACACAATGTGCAATTTTTCCGAGTAATTGTTCCATAAATATTCTATCGTTTATATTTTTCCAAGCCCCCTGGCATTATAATTCAATACGCCTGAATGGGCAAACAAAAGACTAAATTATAAATATTTTTATACTGTTGATAACCCCGGTGGAAAATTAACCAGCTTTTTAAAACCGTTTAAGGTTTAAATCTGAGGACATAATCTATCCTGAACATTTACCTGTGAATGATACAAACCTTTCAACAGATATATCCGGCTCCTCAATAAAACCCATGTGCCCAGAGTTCTCAAGAACAAGGAGTGCTCCCAGATCATTAAGTTCAATTCGCGGACGGATGTTCTCAAATTGAATATAGTTGTCTTTTTTTCCGAGTATCCATAATAACGGGTATCCGGCCGTTTTAATCACATGCGACCTGTCAGGCCTTGATTTCATGCCCCTGAGCAACGCGATGATCCCGTTATTACTGCTTTGCATGGCAATCCTTATAGCCCTGTCCACTTCATTTTTAAGTATTGCAAGGTTATCGTCGGCAAATCCTTTAGGGATGTTTGTTTTGCAGATCAAATCTTTTTTACCTGCCTTTATCATTTCAATTTCACGGTCCCTGTTCTGTATTTTTTCTTCGGTATCGGCAAAAGGGGTAGCATGAAACAGGCACAAACCCAATAACCTCTCGGGATAATTTTCAGCAAAAGCCAGCGCTGCATAGCCTCCCATTGAATGACCCGTGAGGATGCATTTTTCAATAAGCTGGGCATCAAGTACAAATTGAACCGTCTGCGCCATGAGTTCCATAGAATGTACTTCATCAATAACTCCCGATTTTCCATGGCCGGGAATATCAATACATATTACCCTGCAGTGTTCTTTCAACCTGTCGGCAAAAGCATCCCAGATGTTTAAAGATTCAAGGTATCCGTGCAATAACACCACCGGCACTCCTGTGCCCTCATCGGTAATTCTTACCGGGCAACCTTTGTAATCAAGTATTTTCTCCATATTGTTTTATTTATTCATGATATTTTCAATTTCTTCAGGTTCAACAGGAACCTTTTCCATAAGATCAATAATCCCGGTTTCGGTAATAAGCACATCGGTCTCAATTCTAATACCGGTATTCTCTTCCGGGATATAGATCCCGGGTTCACAGGTGAGTACCATTCCCGGTTTAAGAATATCATCTTTACCCCCTGCATCGTGCACATCCAAACCCATGAAATGCGATGTACCGTGCATATAATACCTCTGACATAAAGCGTCATCACCATTATTTTTTTTCAAATCCTCAATTGAATAAAGCCCCAGGCTGATATGTTCATCCTCCCATTTCCTGCATACCTCCTGATGGATTTTATTGATGGTTGTCCCCGGTTTGATTAATTGCAATGCAAACCTGTAAACACGGAGTGTAGCATCGTAAAGTGCCCTCTGTCTTTTGTTAAATCTTCCGTTAACCGGAATTGTGCGTGTAAGGTCGCTTGCATAATTTGCATATTCGGCGCCAAAATCCATCAGCACCAGGTCCCCGTCTTTACATGGTTTGTTATTTGTAATATAGTGCAATACACAGGCATTTTCACCCGATGCCACAATAGGATGGTATGCATGCCCCGAAGCGCCGTTAAAGATAAACTCATACGTAAGCAATGCTTCAACCTGGTATTCCATCATCGCCGGCTTAATTGTCCTGAGCGCCTTGTAAAATCCGGCACCGGTGATTTCACAGGCTTTTTTAATCAACTCAACCTCCTCAGGCTCTTTTATCTTCCTTAAATCTGAAATAACCGGAAATAACCGGCCGAAAAGGTGAAGCGGATACTCATCCCTGAGTTCCCTCAAAAAACGTTCCCCCCTGAACCGGTTATCTGCCCTGTATTTATGATATTCCGGGACATCAACATATACCAGGTCCCTTTTTATCAATTGTTCCTGTATAAGAGTATTAAGCCCGTCAAGCCATTTTACATTTTTAATGCCTGAAAGCTCCGCCGCCCCGGCAAGCGTAAGTTTTTGCCCCTCCCACGTTTCAAGGCTTTTGTTACCCTTCCTGATAAAAAGTATTTCGCGCATCTTTTCATCGGGATGACCGGGCAAAAGAACAAGTACCGTTTTTTCCTGTTCGATACCTGTCAGGTAAAACATATTCGAACTTTGTCTGTATCTGAAATTCTGATCGCCTGTACGGTTCATCTCATCGTTGGAATGTACAATGGCAACAGCATTATTCTCCAGTCTGCCTAACAATTTTTTCCTGTTTTTCTTAAATACCAATGGATCAATAGATTGATACCTCATAGTTTATATTTGTTCTAAATAACCTTAAAATTCCTGTTTCACATTGTAAAAAGTCATTTATCCAAATAAATTTGTAAAAATGACAGGGGCAAACGTGAAGTTAGCCATAAAATAAAACAACACCAATAAAAACCATTCTATGAGCAATATCTTTACCTCATCTATAGGCAAAAAGCTTATGATGTCACTTGCCGGGCTGTTTCTTCTGGCCTTTCTCTTACTTCACCTGGCAATAAACATCACGCTGATATTGTATAAAGATACCGAAACCTTTAACAGGGCTGCCACATTTATGGGTACCAACCCGGTAATAAAAGTTATGGAAGTGATTTTATTCGGTGGGTTCCTGCTGCACATGGTTTACGGGGCGGTATTACAGGTAGGGAATCTTATGGCAAGGCCAAAAGGTTATAAAAAGGCCAACTATTCGCAAACATCATTTTTTTCTAAATATATGCTGCATACCGCATTGATAATAACTATCTTCCTTGTGCTGCACCTTTTTGATTTCTGGGTGAAAAACAAATTCCTTGGTTCGGTACATGAAATTACCTATGCCGATGGTGAAACATACCATAATCTTGGGGCGCTTGTGCTGGAGCGATTCAAAATAGGATGGGTAGTGGTTGTTTATGTTGTGTTGCTGCTTGGATTAGGATTTCACCTGCATCACGGGTTTCAGTCGGCATTTCAAACACTCGGGATTAACCATAAATCTTATACCCCGGTTATCAAAACCCTTGGAGTATTATATTCTGTAGTGGTAACAACCGGCTACATCTCTATCCCGGTATACATTTATTTTTTTAAATAGAAAACTGTAATCACCATATTATGATCAGACTAAATGCAAAGATACCCGAAGGGCCGCTGGCTGATAAATGGACCCGGTATAAGGCGACACAAAAACTTGTAAACCCTGCCAATAAAAGAAAACTCGATATCATTATAGTAGGAACTGGACTTGCAGGTGCTTCGGCTGCAGCTTCGCTGGGTGAGCTTGGTTTTAATGTTTCGGCATTCTGTTACCAGGACAGTCCCCGAAGGGCACATAGCATTGCAGCACAGGGAGGTATCAATGCTGCCAAAAATTATCGTAATGACGGTGACAGTGTTTACAGGTTGTTTTACGACACCATAAAAGGGGGAGATTACAGGTCGAGGGAAGCTAATGTTTACCGGCTGGCAGAAGTAAGCAATGCCATTATAGACCAGTGTGTGGCGCAGGGAGTGCCTTTCGCCCGTGAATACGGGGGATTGCTTGACAACAGGTCATTTGGGGGCGCACAGGTTTCACGAACCTTCTATGCCAGGGGACAAACGGGGCAACAGTTATTGCTTGGTGCCTATGGCGCACTGAGCAGGCAAATCGCGAAAGGTACGGTTAAAATGTTTACACGCTCCGAAATGCTCGACCTGGTAATTGTGGATGGCAAAGCACGGGGCATTATCACAAGAAACCTTGTTACCGGTGAGATTACACGCCATGCCGCACATGCCGTTGTTTTGGCAACAGGTGGTTACGGAAATGCTTTTTTTCTTTCGACCAATGCCATGGGATCGAACGGCAGCGCTATTTGGCAGGCTTATAAAAAAGGTGCCTTTTTTGCCAATCCTGCTTTTGTGCAGATTCACCCTACTTGTATCCCAGTACATGGCGATTACCAGTCGAAACTTACCCTGATGAGCGAAAGCCTGAGAAATGACGGCCGGATATGGGTGCCAAAGAAAAAAGAAGATGCTGAAGCCATTCGTGCCGGTAAACTATCATCCGTTGATATCCCTGAAGAAGATCGTGATTATTACCTCGAAAGAAGGTATCCCGCATTTGGCAACCTGGTGCCGCGCGATGTAGCATCAAGGGCCGCAAAAGAACGATGTGATGCCGGTTATGGCGTAGGAACCGGTCTTGCAGTCTACCTTGATTTTACAGATGCCATTAACAGGTTGGGAAAAAATGTAATTGAAGAAAGATACGGCAATCTTTTCCAGATGTACGAGAAAATTACCGATGAAAATCCCTACAAAACACCAATGATGATATACCCGGCAATTCATTATACCATGGGCGGTATTTGGGTTGATTATGAATTGATGACCACCATTCCGGGACTGTTTGCAATTGGTGAAGCAAACTTCTCCGACCATGGCGCAAACAGGCTGGGTGCATCGGCGCTAATGCAGGGACTGGCAGATGGTTATTTCGTTTTGCCCTATACCATCCAGAATTACCTCGCCGGAGAGATCATGACACCCAGGATTTCGACCAGTCTGCAGGAATTTCAGGATGCTGAAAACGCTATTTCAGAGCGCATCAGCAGGCTGATGAGTATTAAGGGCAAACGTACCGTTGATCAAATACACAGGGAATTCGGAATGAAACTATGGGATTTGGTCGGTATGGGGCGCAACAAAGATGGCCTTCAACAGGCTTTGACCAGTTTTAAAGATATGAAAGATGAGTTTTGGGGAAATATCCGCATTCCGGGTGATGCTGCCGGTATGAACCCCGAACTTGAGAAAGCCGGACGTGTGGCAGATTTTATCGAACTTGGTGAGCTCATGGCATTGGATGCTCTAAACAGGGAGGAATCCTGCGGCGGACACTTCAGGGAAGAGCACCAGACACCCGAAGGAGAAGCCATGCGGCACGATGGTAAATTTATGTATGTATCGGCATGGGAATACCAGGGCAAAGATAAAGAACCTATACTGCATAAAGAAAACATTGATTATGAGTTTATTAAGGTACAGGTCAGAAATTATAAAATTTAAAGAAATGAATTTCACGCTTAAAATATGGCGGCAGGAAAATGCCCGGGCAAAAGGACGCTTTGAAACTTACCAGCTTCAGGATATTTCGCCCGACTGCTCTTTTCTTGAGATGCTGGATATCCTCAACCAGCAGTTGATTGACAAATTTGAAAAGCCCGTGTGTTTCGACCACGATTGCCGAGAAGGAATCTGCGGTGCCTGCGGGTTGTATATCAACGGCCGGCCGCATGGCCCGGACAAAGGCATAACTACCTGTCAACTTCACATGAGGAAATTCAAAGACGGAGATACCATTGTAGTGGAACCCTGGAGGGCTAAACCTTTTCCTGTAATAAAAGACCTGGTGGTAGACCGCAGCGCTTTTGACAAAATAATACAGGCGGGCGGCTTTATATCGGTCAACACAGGTGGTGTGCCCGATGCGAATACCATACCTGTACCCAGGAAAAATGCAGATATTGCCATGGATGCTGCTGCCTGCATAGGTTGCGGGGCTTGCGTGGCAGCCTGCAAAAATGCATCGGCCATGCTTTTTGTAGCTGCCAAAGTCTCCCAGTTCGCCATGCTTCCCCAGGGACAAGTTGAAGCTAAAGAAAGAGTGCTTAAAATGGTTCAGAAAATGGATGAACTTGGATTTGGTAACTGCACCAATACAGGGGCCTGTGAAGCCGAATGCCCGAAGGAAATATCATTATCGCATATTGCCAGGATGAACCGTGAATATTTTTCTGCGACATTTAATGCCTAAAAACCATTTTGTATTAGTTTTTTTGCATTTCAACCAGGTTGATATCAAGCCCCGTTTCCATTTCAAAATCTTCAACTTCGTCAATCATGTCAGGATCGGCCGGATCGTAAAACCAGTTTACCACTACCTTTTTCCCTTCTTCAATATTCTTTTTAACAATATCGAGCATATCGAGAATAAGCCTTGATGAATTGGTATTAAAATATGTAAGCTTGAAATTTAGGGTTAGCGGGGAATCTTTTTCTTTTAAAAATTTTTTTACCCATTCGAGCAACGGGGAATAGAATTTAAATGTCTCTTCCATATAAGATTCGCCTGAAATCTCACAGACACCTTTCTCTGCATTAAAATTTACCACCGGATAGTAAGGGGCATCCTGAACTTCTTTAATAATAATGTTTTCCATATTAAAAATTTTCAAATTTTTTAAATTTAATCTTTGATATCCACCGATATGGTAAAATAGGAATATTTATCATCAAGCCCGGTAACTTTATAATTTAATTTACTCTTACTTAACAGGCTTGTCTGAATAAGCCCGATGTGCGCACCAACATCACGTTCCATGGCCTGGCTCCTGGTTTTTCTTTTTAAATCCCTGAGTGCCGCTTCATTCATAGAATTTATTTCATCACAATTATTTATAAGCTTTAACCCATCGCTTTTGATGATAAGATTTCCGGTAGTAATAACAAAATGATTATTACTTTTCTTAACGGTAAACCACCCGACCCCCGAACTTACTCCATTATCAATAGTAGCAGTCTCGGCAGAATAATAAGACACATTTTGTGTTAGTTCAATAAAAATACGAAAAATTTTTTTCTCAAGTGAGTGTTCAGCTTTTATTACACTTTTAAGATAATTGCCCAAATATGATAAAAGCCCCACCGTTAAAGGCCCCTTATAGGCAACTACATTCTCCGGATCATATCCCTCTTTAAACACCATCTTATAAAATTTTTAAATTACTTAACCAATAATCCGATCAGTGTGATATCATCACGCTGTTCTACGTTTCCCATATATTCTGATAATTCTTTTTCAAGCAAATCTTTTTGTTTTTTGATATCTTCTTTGTGAATGGCCCGGATAAGCTCTTCTACCCTGCTGCTGCCAAAACGTTTTTTGTCCTGGCCGTTCTGGTCTATGATGCCATCGGTGAGCATATAGAGTATATCCCCGGCTGAAATTAACATTTCATGTCTGGTAAACTTCAGGGTCTCTTTTTTCTCCCCGACACCCCCGATGGATTTACGATCACCCTTTAAAGCTATAAGTTCGTTTTCAGCATGTTTAAAAATATACATGGTTCTTTTGGCGCCTGCAAAAATAAGCTTCAGACCGCTGTTTCCCTGTTTTTCAAAACGGCACAAAGTCAGGTCCATGCCATCATTATTGTCTGTTTGCTCCTGCCTTAATGCTATTCTTACTTCATTATTTAGTATTTCGAGTATTTCTTCGGGTTCTTCAACCTGTCTTTCATTCACTATTTCGTTGAGCAACCTGTTACCAATCATGGACATAAATGCCCCGGGAACCCCGTGCCCGGTACAATCAACCACCGCAACATAATATTTGTTTTTATCTGCACGTTTCTCGTCAAAGCCTGAAATCCAGTAAAAATCACCTGATACAATGTCTTTGGGCCTGTAAATTATAAACGAATCGAACAGTTTACCGAGCATTTCCTGATCGGGCAGCATAGCCTGCTGAATAGTCATTGCATAACGTATGCTGGCGGTAATGTTTTTATTTTGCCTTTCAAGCAGGTCACGCTGCGACCGTATCTGTTTATTGGCAATTCTCAGTTTTATCAACAGAAATGTAAGTGCAAGTGAAAACGAAAGCAGTACGATTAATCCGATGGTAATAAACCTTATCCTTAGGTTTTTAAGTTTGAGCAGCGCATCTTTCTCCCTTAATTCGGCATTTTTTACCTCCAGCTCAAGACGCTGTTCGCGTGTAAGTTTTTCGACCTTAACAAGGGAGTCTGTAGTGATTTCAAGCTCCTCTTTTTTTATTTTCAGTTCGGCTTCGGTAAGTTGTTTATCAGCCTGTGCCTTGTTCACTTCAGTTTCAGCTTCCTGCTTCACCTGCTTCATCTCCAGCTTTTTTATCTCTTTATCAAGGGAAGAGTATAATTCGAAAAACTGGTAAGATTTTTCTGACTGACCTAATTTCTCATAGTTCTCATAAACAATTCCATAGCATCTCCTGAGTAATTTCAGGTCGTTGATGTCTTTTGCCATCTGAATTGCAGGTTCAAGGCGCTGGTTCGACTCCTGGTAACGTTCAAGGCCCTGCAAAGCAACAGCTATATTGGTAATGGCAGATATCACTGCTTCTTTGGTGTCAATTTTTCGGCTTAATTCAAGGCCTTTTTCAAGCTGTGGCAGTGCTTTGCCATACTGCTCAGCATCGAGATAGGTCATTCCCAGATTGTTATAAGTTATGAGAAGTCCGCGTTGGTTATTCAGTTGTTTGTTCAGATCGAGAATTTTAAGATAATAGCCGGCTGCAGTTTCGTGCTGATGATGGTTTCTGAGAATATATGCCGAATGGTTGTATAGTTTGGCAGCCTCGGCAAGGTTGCCTTCACTGATATGTTTTTCCGCCTGTTCATCATTCGTGCTGATTTCTTTTTGTAAAGCCGGGCTTAGCTGTGCAATTACCGAACCTGCTAACAGGTGGAACAAAACAAAGAATATCAGGTATTTTTGGTTCATTTTTCTTCTACACAAAGTGAAATGATTCATCGTAACTAAAGATAGTAATTTCTTCTAAATTGTCATCGCTTCATTATGTTTTCAATATCATCTGTAGTTTTTGCAACAGGTGTCCCCAAAACTTTGCGGCCTTCCGCGGTAACAAGTACATTATCTTCAATTCTTACACCACCGAAATCAATATATTCGTAGATTTTTTCAAAGTTGTAAAATTCTGAAAGGTGATGGTCAGATTTCCATTTTTCAATTAAGGCAGGTATAAAATATATGCCCGGCTCAACAGTAAGCGTATATCCTTCCTTTAGTTCTTTTGCAAGCCGAAGATATTGTATGCCAAATTGATCTGACCGTATGGTGGAATCATCGTAACCTACATAATTTTCCCCGAGGTTTTCCATATCATGCACATCAAGGCCAATCATGTGCCCCAGCCCATGGGGAAAAAACATAGCATGAGCCCCGTTTGCCAGAGCATCGTCTGTATTTCCTTTCATCAGTCCCAGGTCTTTCAATCCTTCAGTAATTATTCTTGCTGCATTAAGATGTACCTGCCGGTATTTAACACCCGGCTTAATCATATTTATTGATTCGTTTAAAGCCTTCAATACCAGTTGATAAATATTTTTTTGCCTGTTTGTAAACTTTCCTGAAACGGGTATTGTACGTGTAATATCTGTAGCGTAATGCAAAGGTGATTCGGCCCCTGCATCAATCAGTAAGAGGTCACCATCATTCATCTTATTGCCATGATAGTGATTATGCAGTATCTGCCCGTTAACACTGCAAATAACAGGGTAAGCCATACTGCAGTTGTTTTTTAGGGCCATGCCTTCCATCAGCCCAGCCATTTCATACTCGAATTTTCCTGCAACACATTGCCTCATGGTTTCGTGATAAAAGGGGGCAGTAACGGTAGTCATGGTATTTTCCATTTCGGCAATTTCGTATGCATCTTTTACTGACCGCTGAGCCACAACTGCCCTGATAAGACCAACAGAGGCAAAACTGTTTATTTCCTTTGTATTCTTTCCAAAAAGCCAGGACAATTCATCTTTAATATCGGCACGGTAAGCAGGCAAAAAATGAATTTCACGGCCTTCAGCAACGGCTTTATTTATATCGGTTTCAAGTGCATGATGCGGCTTAACTTCCCCGATCCCGGCCTGCTTTGATATTTCTTCAAGCGACTTCAGGTTACCCATCCATATAATATCCTCAAGATCAGCTTCATTACCATAGATAATATCATTGTTATTATCAATATCTATTATACCGGCCCTGTCGGGTTCATCAATCCCGAAATAATACAGAAATGTACTGTCCTGCCTGAAGGGATACTGGTTGGCAGCATAATTCATGGGGCTCTCATGGTTGCCGGGCAAAAAAACCATTCCTTTTCCGAGCCTTCGTTTTAGCTCATTCCTTCGTTTTATGTAAACTTCTTTGGGAAACATGGTGAAAGTTTTGAGTTTTAAACAGATATTCACGTTAAAAGATTATCTGCGAACGCAGTAAAATAATGCCTCTGTCATTAAATGTTGCTTTAATACAAGGCATTTTTACAGTTACATTAGATAAATCAACTTCTAAGTTAATGGAATTTTTCTTTTCAATGGTTTATAACCATAAAAAATGTTACTTATTAACAAATTAACCTATAATGAAGAAATGTGTAAAATTTCCTAATCTGCTCTATTTCATTAAATTTTATTTACGAATGTATTGAGTTTTTAAAACAATTTCTTACCTTCGTACATATCTTACCTTCATAACCATAATCTGACATGCCCTACCGAAGACTTCCGAATACAGATGCTGCCCGTCTCAGGGCGCTCAAAATTGCGTTCGAAAAAGGAAAAGAACTGCCGCCGTTTAAACTTGATTTCAGCCAGTCTACACTGCAAAAAATCCAGAGCTTTTTGCCTGCCTTCGAAAAGGCAATGCAGGAGTCTCGGCAAGCTTATTCAAAGCAGGTGGAAAAAAGTAAAGAATACACTGCCATTGTTAAAAAAGCGAGGTTGTATATTTCGCACTTTATCCAGGTAACCAATATGGCCATTACAAGGGGCGACCTGCCTGCAAGTGAACGTAAGTATTACGGGTTGCAGGATTATGGCAGCAAGCTGCCTTTGTTCAATACAGAGGCCGACCTCATTAAATGGGGTGAAAAATTAATTCACGGGGATACCATCCGTTCGATGGAGGCGAGGGCGCCTATTACCAATCCAACCATCGCGGTGGTAAAAGTGAGGTACGAAAAATTTCTCGAGGCTTATAAATTTCAGAAGATGCTACAGAAAAATTTTCAGCGCACGCAGGAACGCCTTGAAGAATTACGCCAACAGGCTAACACTATTATTGTTGATATCTGGGATGAGGTAGAAGCCGCTTATAAAAGCGAAACAGATTTAAAACGCAGGGAAAAAGCATCCCAATACGGAATAATTTATGTCTTTAGAAAAAGCGAACTTTCCAAGACTGCAGAAACCGGCTGATCATGCCTTAATCTGCCTGATCCGTTCAGTCTGGTATACTGAAAACGCCAGTAGTGAGAAAAAAATAATGCTTATCCCAACAGGCAAAAAATTGCTGAACCCGCTTCCAATATCATCAACCATAGACTCTCCCGGTGCAGCTTTTGAAAAATGATAAAATGTAACGGCAAAAGCATTGTTGACAAAATGGGCAGCAATGGGTAACCATAGTGTCCTGCCCCAGTATAGAAGATAACCGAAATAAACACCAAGAAGTAAACGGGGTAGAAGACCACTAAATTGAAAATGCATCAGGCTGAATAACGCTGCAGCCAGAAAAATTCCAAAATGTTTATTGCGTGTCATATCTGTAAATATCCGCTGAAATACCCCCCTGAATAAAAACTCCTCACATACAGCCGGCAAAACAGCGATTACAAACATGTTAACGAGATATCCCTTAATTGAAGATGAGTCAAGAAAAGAAGTAAGCAACCGTGAATACGACTCCTCCATCTGTATGAAGAATTCTTCGAAATAACCCGGCAATGGCACTTTTGAGTTCAGATAGCCGCTGAAATTGATAAGAGGTATAGCCGTGACCAGCGAGAATGCCACCAATAACATACTGTATAAAGACACCCTGTGGTTAAGCTGCAGGTAGCCTGTAATATTTCCGGTAAACAGCCAAGCGAGCAACAAGGCGGGTAGCAAAAAAGTACCGATTGACTGAACCGCCTGGATATATTTCAAAAAAGGAATATTGTCTGATTGAACGCCCTGTGACAACAAACCCGAAATCTCACCGAAAGAAAGCCGAAAAACAGGAATGCCAATGATGATGCCAACAAAATATGTTATTATCGTTAACGAGAAGACGATGAACACGGCAAAAATAAACCTGTACCAGGGAGAAGTGTTATGAAAGAATGTAAATTTCATACCGATTTTTAATACTTTTGCCACGAAATTACAAAATATTCGGCAGTGTTGAAGATCAGCGGACTTGAATTACGTGACAGGCCTTTGTTACTTGCCCCGATGGAGGATGTAACAGATCCTTCGTTCAGGTATATCTGCAAACTTTTCGGCGCCGATATGATGTTTACCGAGTTTATTTCGTCCGACGGCCTGATAAGGGATGGGAAAAAAAGCCTTGTAAAATTAGATATTTCAGACGATGAAAGACCGATTGGCATCCAGCTATACGGTCATATTCCCGAAGCAATGGTCGAGGCGGCAAAAATAGCTGCCGGGGCAAAACCAGATGTGATAGATATCAATTACGGCTGCCCGGTAAGAAAAATTGCCACCCGGGGCGCAGGAGCAGGCATGTTGTGCAATATCCCCATGATGGTGGAAATGACATCTGCCATCGTAAATGCCGTAAATCTTCCTGTTACGGTAAAAACCCGTCTGGGGTGGGACGAAAACAGCAAAAATATTGTTGATATCGCGGAAAGGCTTCAGGACACTGGCATTAAAGCCATTACCATACATGGGCGCACCAGGGCCCAGCTCTATAAAGGAACTGCAGACTGGACGCTGATTGGCGCGGTGAAAAACAACCCCCGGATGAAAATTCCCGTGATTGGCAATGGCGATATTGTATCACCCGCAGCGGCCAGGGAGGCTTTTGATAAATACGGTGTTGACGGTATTATGATCGGCCGCGGCGCAATAGGCCGGCCATGGATTTTTAAAGAAATCAGGCATTATCTCGACAACGGCGAGGAAATGGAACCCCTTACCGTAAAAGAAAAAACAGAACTTGCCCGCCTGCACCTGAAAAAATCTCTCGAAATAAAAGGCGAACCCCGTGGTATTTACGAGATGCGGCGACACTACTGCCATTATTTTAAAGGTTTGCCCGACTTTAAAGAACTAAGGATGAAACTTGTCACAATTAATGAACCTGAACAAATTTTTTCGTTGCTTGATGAGATTAATAACAGGTATGATTTTTAGAACGAAAAGACAGAATAACAAATTATTATTCTATTCATGCATATCATTGGCAGCATTCTTTTTCGGGTAATCAATGGTATAATGCAAACCCCTGCTTTCTTTCCTTTGCTGCGCACCTTTTATTATAAGATAACCGACATTGATCATATTTCGCAGTTCACATAATATTTGCGAAAGTTTCGATTCAACATACAATCTTTCGGTTTCTTCAAAAATAATTTCGAGCCTGTCCAGCGCACGCTGAAGCCTTATATTTGAGCGCACAATGGCCACATAATAACCGAATATCTGTTGTACCTCTTTGTAGTTCTGGGTGATCAGCACCATCTCCTCGGGATGGGTTGTACCTTCATCGTTCCATACCGGTATACCCGATTGATAATCGTAATGTTTGATGCAATTAATTGAATGATTTGCTGCCTTGTCTGAAAAAACAATGGCTTCAAGCAAAGAATTGCTTGCCAGGCGGTTTGCCCCATGCAAACCTGTTGACGCCGTTTCGCCCGATGCATAAAGCCTGTTAATGCTGGTACAGCCGTTTATATCTGCTTTAATCCCGCCGCACGAGAAATGCGCTGCCGGCACCACGGGTATCATCTCTTGCGAGATATCAAAGCCAATAGATTTACATTTTTCAAAAATATTCGGAAAGTGTTTTAGCAGTTCATCTTTTCCTATTTTCCTGCAATCGAGGTAAACATGTTCTTCACCGCTCATTTTCATTTCGGTGTCAATGGCCCTGGCCACTATATCGCGGGGCGCAAGCGAACCTCTTTCATCATATTTGGTCATGAAATCTTCCTCTTTGTGGTTGCGCAAGATAGCCCCGTGACCGCGCATGGCTTCGGTGATAAGAAAAGAAGGACGTTCACCCGGATTGTACAAAGAGGTGGGGTGAAACTGCACGAATTCCATGTTTTCTACTATGCCCTTTGCCCTGTATACCATAGCAATTCCATCGCCGGTGGCAATAGAAGGGTTGGTGGTGGTATGGTACAGGTTTCCGATACCCCCGGTGGCAATCATGGTGACTTTCGACAAAAAAGTATGTACCAGACCCGATTTCAGGTCCAGGGCATATGCACCATAACATTCAATATTCGGGAAATAGCGCCGCACAAGCTTCCCTAAATGGTGCTGGGTAATAACGTCAATGGCAAAATAGTATTCATATACGGTGATATTCGGATGATTCATAACAGCCTGGCTTAAGGCACGTTGTATCTCAAAACCCGTATTATCTTTGTGGTGCAGGATACGATTTTCGGAATGACCTCCCTCTTTTGCCAGGTCGAACTTTCCGGAGCTTTCACGATCGAAGTTTGTTCCCCACCCGATCAGCTTTTCAATCTGCCCGGGGGCTTCTTTAACAACCATTTCAACAACCTTTCGGTTACAGAGTCCATCACCCGCAATTAAGGTATCTTTAATATGTTTTTCATAATCATCAGGTTTATAAGTAACTGCAGCAATACCTCCCTGCGCATAACTGGTATTGGTTTCAGAAACTTTGGTCTTTGTAAGTATGGCCACTTTACCGTGTTCTGCAACTTTAAGGGCATAGCTTAATCCGGCAAGCCCTGAACCTATGACAAGAAAATCATATTTATATTCCATGACATTTTTAAAAAAACATAATTCAAAAATAGGTTATTTCTGAATAGTTTTGAAAATATAATAACTTAAGCCCACTGTTAAAAAACTTTTCATTTAAGGTGAAATTATTAGATTTGTATACTTCAATTCTGCGAAAATGAAAATGCTGAAATTAATATTTCTCTTCGAATTTATTTGCCTGAATGCATTTTCACAAGTAAATGTCTTAAGACTTGACCAGTTGACCACACGCGACGGGTTGCCGCATAATTCCGTACAATCCATATGGCAGGATAAATACGGGTTTATGTGGTTTAGTTCATTTGCAGGGCTTTCTAAGTATGATGGGTATAAGTTCACATCTTACCTGTCCGATCCGAACGATCAGAAATCCCTCTTCAGCCGTAGTATTTATAATCTGCTTCCTGATTCTGCCGAAAACCTGTGGATAAGCTTTTTCGACACAAGTGTTTATTGCAGGTACAATTACGAAACAGATGATTTCTCACGTTTTCAAAGTAACGAACTCGATCGTCAGTTTATACAGCAGATGAACCGCAACAGGTACCCGGCAACCATTGCATACAATAATCCTGAAGTAGAATGGCAATTTATTGACAATTGTTTAATTAAAACAGACATAAATTCCGGTGATATTTGCAGGTATTTTATTGTTTTGCCTCAAAACCAAACCCTGTCGGCTGATATTATCAAAACCATGTACCTTGATGATTCAGGTACTTTATGGATTGGAACTGAAAACCAGGGCATTTATAAAACCAACACTTACACAAAACCATTTTATACTTACAATTTTGGCAATCGTTCAAAACCAGATGTAATCAACGAAATAGTGCGTTCTATATACCTTGATACAGACAGTGTGCTGTGGATCGGGACACATTTTCACGGAATTATAAAATTAAACCTCAGAAATAATCGTGTTTCTACATTAAAGATGAACGCGGATAATCGCGAAAACAGCCTGATTAATAACCAGGTAAGGAAGATTTTTAAAGACAGGTATGGAATTTTCTGGATAGGCACTAAAGGGGGACTAAGTAAATATTACCCCGTAACAAATACATTTGAAAACTTCACAAGATATACCCCTGTAAGGATTCCGCATCCATGGGTACATTCGATTATTGAGGACCACCGGGGTGAATTATGGATTTCGACATTTTATGGTATTGCAAGATACGACCGCGATAAAGAACAATTCGTATGGATAGACGCTGTAAAAACTTTAAAAAACAGCAGGGTTTCTTATATTATAGAAGATAAGGGGCACAATATTTGGGTAGCAACCCAGGGGGGTGGGGTTACCTGCCTTCAGCGCACAGATACACCAGACATATTCCGTCCTGTGCATTATCTCAATGACCCGGATAACGAAAATTCTATCAGCAGCAACCGCACATTTTCACTGCTTGAGGATGAAGAAGGATATATCTGGATTGGCACCGATTTCGGGCTGAACCGCCTTGACCCAAAAACAGGCAGTTTTATTCGTATTGTACCGACAAATGGTGGTATTCCCGATGAACTTATCATGGGCATTATGGAAGATAAAAGCGGGAATATCTGGATAAGCCACAAGAAAGGTTTGTCGCGGTTAAACAAAAAAAACCTTAAAACACGCAATTTTACAGAACAGGACGGTCTGCGCAGTAACGATTTTTCCGAAAATGCATTTTTCGCTGACCCTGTGTCAGGCCAGATGTTTTTTGGCAGTTCATCAGGATTAAATTCATTTTACCCCGATAGTATCAAAGACAACTTTTATAAACCCAGGCCGGTATTTACCGAATTACAGGTTTTGAACCAGGTTGTTAAACCGGGGAAAGAGATCAATGGTAAAGCAGTTCTTACAAAACCTTTACTCTTCACAAAAGAAATTAAACTGAACCATACACATAAAAGCTTCACAGTGCAATTTGCATCGCTCGACTTCACCAATCCTTCTGCAAATAAATATAAATATATGCTTGAAGGTTTTGACGAAGCATGGATTGAAAGGGATGCCTCTATGAGGTTTGCAACGTATTCCAATCTGTCGCCTGGTAAATACGTATTATCGGTAATGGTATCAAATGACGATGGTATATGGAACCCTGAACCATTATCACTAAATATTACAATTACGCCCCCTCTTTGGAGGACAACCTGGGCAGTTGTTTTATATGTTTTATTCTTTTGTGCGGTGTGTTACTGGGTATATCTCTACATCGTTTCACGCGAAAGGCTTAAAACCCGCATCAGGTACGAGCAGATGAAAGCAAAAAAGATAGAGGAACTCGACCAGATGAAACTTCAGTTTTTCACAAACGTATCGCATGAACTAAGAACACCGCTATCTCTAATCATTGATCCTTTAAAAAAAATAAGTTCAGGAAAAGTAGATCCGTCAAAGCTTGATTACTACTATGCAATTATGCACCGTAATGCGCAAAGATTAATGAACCTCGTGAACCAACTGCTGGATTTCAGAAAAGCAGGTTCGAAAAAAACCCCGCTTGAAACATCAAGGGCCGATCTCGCAGCGTTTATTGGAAATGTTGCAGATGCTTTCAGGATTAATGCCATGCACAGGAATATTAATTTCACTTACAGGGCAAATCCTTCGGTCTTACCGGCAGTTTTTGATTCCGATAAGTTAGAAAAAATACTCTTTAATTTGTTATCCAATGCCTTCAAATATACCCTTGATGGAGGTATTATTACACTTTCGTTAAAGGTACCGGGCTATTCCGAACACAATTGCCCGGGAATGATAGAAACAGTAATAGAAGTAGCCGATAACGGAATCGGGATACCAGTCAATGCACTTCACAAAATTTTCGACCTTTTTTACCAGGCAGCTCCTCCGGAAGGATTCACCAATTATGGAACCGGAATAGGCCTTGCATTAACCAAAGAACTGGTGGAACAGCTTCATGGAAAAATTACTGTTTCAAGTAATCCCGATCAGGGAACTGCATTTACCATTACCCTGCCGATTGAACTAATTGCTGAAAAAGAAATTAAACCGGTTGAACCTGCTTATATAGACAGCAGCAATTCAACCCCTCCGGAAAATGAGATTATAAACCAATCTTTTGCTGGTCACAAGGATGCACTGGTTAATTCAGAAAAACTGATTTTACTGATCGTTGAAGACAATCCTGACGTTAGGACATACCTGAAGGGTGAACTTGAAGAAATGTTTACCGTTATAGAGGCCCCTGACGGAGAAAAAGGATGGTTTTCTGCTGTTGAAATGGTGCCTGATATAATAATCTGCGATATCATGATGCCTGGGATTGATGGCCTTGAATTATGCCGCAGGGTAAAAACCGATATGCGTACCAGCCATATCCCGGTAATTATACTTACAGCAAGGCATTCAGAAACATATATTATTGATGGATATGAAACAGGGGCCGACGCTTATATTACCAAACCCTTCAGCACGGCCGTGCTTATCGCACGCATTAAAAACCTTATCGAATCGCGCAAAAGGCTCTCCGGTTTCTTTGGTAAAATGCCTTTTATAGATATCAAAAAAATTGCAGGCAATACCTCTGATGAACATTTTCTGAAAAAAACACTCAAGATCATTGAAGATAATATCTCAGAACCAGATTTTAATATCAACCTGATTGCCGACCACCTGAAAATAAACCGGCGCCAGCTCACCAGGAAAATAAAGATGTTAACCGGCCAGACTGTTCACGAATTTGTTCAAACAATACGCCTGAACAAAGCAGCAGAATTACTTCTCACAACCGAGTACTCTGTTTCAGAAATTGCATTCAGGCTGGGATACAATGTGCCGGCAAATTTTACCAGAAGTTTTTCAAAGCAATTCGGGAAATCTCCTACCGACTATATCTCATCTCTTCTCGACAAAAAAACTTTGTAAAGTATCAAATACATCTACCCGATACCAGCAAAAAATGATAAGGAATTTTTAAAAAATGATAGCAAAATATGTCTTCCATGCCATATCTTTCAACGCCGAATTACAAAAAATTCATACACCTGATAATGAAACTTTACCAATTATTACATCCTGCTGTTTTTGCATCATTTTTTTATTATAATATCACTTCATCCAACTGCTTTATAATTGATTTTTTTTCACTAAATTTATACAACAACTATAATAAGGTCAACCCGTCTCATTTTCTTAATATATTTTTTTAAAATCCAAGAATTGTATCAAATGATGCCATGGAGTAGATAATCAGACATTATTAACTTAAATTACACAAAAAACTATGCATAAATTAAGTCTTTACAGATTGAAAATGCACCCTTTTCATATTTTTATATACACAATAATCTTTTTTCTTTTTTTGGGATGCAAAGAAAAAGATGAAATATATGAACGTCCTTCATGGTTAGAAAATCCTGCTTACCAGGTTCTGGAAAGCCTTGGCCGTTTTAGTTCTTATTTACAATGTGTTGACCGCACAGAATACGCCAAAGTTTTGAAAGGAGCAGGCTTATATACGGTTTTTGCCCCAAACGACGAAGCTTTTAATACTTTCCTTCAAAAAAAATCTTATACTTCGGTAACAGATATACCAGATGACGAGGTAAAAAAAATTGTAGCCTATTCAATAGTATATAGTAAATGGACTTCAGAACACCTTGCCGATAAGTTTGTTGATAATTTATATGTTACAGGGGCCTTTAAACGAAAAACTGCATATTATACCCTGCCATACAGAGACCCGGGGTTTAATAACAACTGGGTTTTCGACGAAACCGGAAATGGAAGTGTTAGTTATATCATGTCAAATTATCAGGTGCTTATAACTATGCAGAACTATAAATACCTGCCTGTTTTTTCCGCCGAATATTTTAATTCTTTTCCCATACCTCTCACAGCATCTGATTATAATACCTTCTTTCCTAACTCTGCATATAATGGTAAAAATGTACAGGACGGGGTAATATTAACCGAAAACATTCCTGCTGAAAACGGAATTATCCATGAGGTATCAACTGTTAACGAACCAATGAATAACATGGATATAGTCCTGCAGCAAAACGAACAATATTCCAAATTCAAATCACTTCTTGATTTTAAACAAAACGACGAATATGTATATAAAGTTTATGTAGAAGCTCCGCAAGAATTATTGGATGAAGTATTTAAAAAAATGATGCCGGATTCAAACATAACACAATTATACATTAAATCTTATGGCGCAACCGGTATCGCTTTCTCTCCTATAGCCGACAACATATATTCTGAAAGCACAGGCACATACGATTCAGAATCAAATGGCTACACTTTATTTGTTCCTACCAATACCGTTCTTGACGAATATATAAATAAAAGGTTGCTGAGATATTATACCAGACTCGAAGATATGCCAACTGATATCATTGGCACCCTTATTAATACCCATATGTCTGAAAATCTGATATGGCCAAGTTTTTTTCAGGGTAGCTTAAACTCAACAGGTGAATACCTGAATGGCGAAGGAAATATGGGCAGCCCTTTTGATGGTGCAGGTATACTCGACAAAAAAATGGCCAGCAATGGTTTTATTTATTTAATTGACCATGTACTTAAAAGTCGTTTTTTTGAAACAGTTTATTCCGAAATATATCTCAATCCATCTCATTCATTGCTTAACAGGGCCTATGTTAATTTTTATATTAATGGCTTGCGCGAAGATTTGATGAAATGTGTTCTCAACGGTTATACTTCTGAGCGTTATACAATGCTTAACTTTAGTGATAAAATATTAACGGATGACGGATTCAGCTATAATTCTGTCAGCAGTCAGTTCGAACACAAAGATATTTCCGATCAAACTATATGCAATAGTCGCCTGCAGCGTTTGATTCGTTCGCATATATTCCCTGGTTTGAAAAATAGTGAAATAAACTCGGAGATAGTAAGTTTTGATGATTTGCCAGAAATTACGCAATATGAAGGTTGGAAATTTATAAATAATCTTTACGGGGATGTAGTGCGTTATAAAAACAACCAAATGCAGGCTGCAGGAAATATTGAAGATGAAACTTTTGTTACACTTACCCAGGTTAATGATACATTCAATAATGGACAAGTATATAATGTAGATAAATTGCTTCAATATTCACCACGTGAGACATCTTCAGGAGATGGACGATTTAAGGATTTAACCCTCTGGCAATACCTTTCCAGGGCAAGAACTCAAAATCCTAATGTAAGTATATTTGTAAATTATGTTGAACGTTGTCTGAAAACAAACCCTGATGCTAACGACCTGGATGGAATAAAGGCAGAAAATTTCTATACTGTTCTTATGCCTACCAATTCTGCCATGAATACCGCAATTTCAAATGGCCTTATCCAGGTATTGGATTCGGTAAATACTAACCATAAAGAATATTTAGCTGAGGCCACCCGTTTTGTTAACTCGCATTTTTTGCAAGGAACTGTATACCCGGACGATGGCCTCCCTTATCTTTATCCGGTGAATCCTCTATCTCCAAACAGGGCATTAATAAGTACCCTTCTTAAAATAAACGATGAAGCTCTGGATTTAACCAACGAAAGAACTTTTATCGAAGTAAGTAAAACTGCTTCAGGTTTGTTAAATTTTGTACCTCAAAATATTACATTAGGGTCTAAAATTTTAGTTACCGGCACTACTTCAGGTCTGGTTCGTGTTACAAGGGGGGGAGTATTAGGATCAACAGTTCCCAACAATTTCAGGAGTAACCGTATAGCATGTAAAGCCGTGTTACACGAAGTAAATAATTATATTACGTTTACCTTGTCTAACCCATAATATCTGAGCAATATGAAATATTTATCAATTAAAATAATATACTTTTCGCTATTAATGCTTTTGGCAGGTGCAAATGCTAATGCCCAGCAAAAAACACTCGTCCGCGGAACAGTTTTTTCTGCTTCTGATAATCTTCCGCTTCCCGGTGCTGCCGTTATAGAAATGAATAAAGACAACCGTATAATAAATAGTACAATTACCAATATAGACGGGAATTTTAGCATTTATGTAGTAAGTGTAAATAACAAGCTGGTAATTAGTTTTATTGGTCATAAGAAAAGTGAAGTTACTATTGGTAACAATACCAATGTAAAAATTATTCTGGAAGAAGATGTGACTAAAATTGAAGAAGTTACAATTACTGCAAAAAGCAGGCAAAATATAGGAAGCTTGAGCATTGACGAACGCGATATTTCAATGTCTATATCAAAACTTAGTGCAATAGAAATAGCAGATTTACAGGTTGCTTCTGTAGATGATGCGTTGCAGGGTAAAATGGCAGGCGTAGATATTGTTGCAAATACCGGCGACCCGGGTAGTGGAACAGCCATCCGTATTCGCGGAATTACATCAATAAATGGAAACAATCAGCCTATGATTATTGTGGATGGTATTCCCCTGGAAACTGAAATAGGTTCTGATTTTGATTTAAGTACAGCCACAGAAGAAGATTTCTCACAGTTATTGAATATTGCACCTACTGATATCAAAGATATTTCGGTTTTAAAAGATGCAGCCGCCACGGCTGTTTGGGGATCGAAAGCCGCCAATGGTGTTTTACAAATTACTACGAAACGTGGTACTGTTTCACCTCCCAAGATAACGTTTCGAACAACAATGACTTATAAACCAGAACCAAAATCGTTGCCTACACTTTCGGGTGATGAGTATAGCACTCTTATCTTAGAAGAGCATCTGAATGCCGGAACCGTTCTTGACCCTTTACGATATCCTCAATTTGCTTACGACCCAAGTAATCCGGTTTATTATTATAATTATTCACAGAATACCGATTGGGTAAAAGCTGTTACTCAAAATGGTTTTATACAGGATTACAATCTTTCGGTGCGTGGAGGTAGCCAAAAAGTGCTATATTCATTCTCCGCAGGTTATTACGATGATATTGGAAATACCATAGAAACCGGGTTTAATCGTATAAATACCCGCCTGAACCTTGATTATATGGTATCTGATAAGCTTCGTTTTAGCGCTAATATAGCTTATACACATTCAAATGCACAAAAAAATTATGTGCCTAATGATAGCAGAGAGAAATATGATGTAAGATCACATGCTTATATAAAAATGCCTAACCAAAGTATTTATTATTATAATGAATACGGTGAAGAAACACCTGTTTATTTCACACCGATAAATAATCCCCAGGGTAGCTATCCGAATATTTTCAACCCGGTTGCAATGGCCCGCGATGGCAGGTTTGATATTTTAAGTGAAACAATTTTACCGCAGTTGACATTAAGTTATCAACCTAACTCAACCTGGCGTTATACCTTTGATGTTTCCATGCAGACTTTGAATGAAAAAAGGAAAAAATTCTTACCGGTATCCGCAACGGGTTTAAATTGGTCTGATTCGCGGACAAATGAAGCTTCTGATAGCGATAATGAAACATTTACGATTCAAACTTTTAACAGATTGTATTTTACACCGAAATTTAAAGATGAATATAAACACCGTTTAATCGGGCTTATTGGTTTAAATACATACGACAGACAAAGTTATTCCTATTATGCAAAAACGACTAACCTTGCCAATCCTTTGCTGCAAGATCCTTCGATTGATTCACGTGTTTATCCTTCGGGTGACCCGAGATCAGGTTCCGGGCAGCAACGTACAATGGCATCTTATATTAACCTGAACTATACTTTCCTGGACCGTTATATTATTTACGGAAACATTAACCTTAATGGCGATTCACGTTTCGGCGCCAATCACCGGTTTGGACTATTCCCCGCTATTTCGGTACGTTACCGTATTTCTGAAGAATCTTTTATGAAACGTTTTAATAAATGGCTTGATGACTTTTCAATCAGGGCCTCTTACGGCAAATCAGGTAGTGCCCCGGATAGAGATTATTTGTTCTATAACCTTTACAATACTTATGGATGGGGTTATATGGGTGAAAGCGCCACTTACCCTTCTTCACTGGAACTTAGTGAACTTCGCTGGGAAAATAGTTACCAGCAAAATTATGGTATAAATTTTGTTGCTTTCAACCGTAAACTTAACATAGAAGCCGATTATTATTTCAGGGCAACCAAAGACCAGTACATGAAGAGTGTCACTATTCCTTCGTCTTCCGGTTTTAAATCTATGCCAAAAAACGAAGGAACTGTTGAAAACAGAGGTGTTGAACTTAGCGTAAACTATGAAGTACTTCGAAACAATAATTGGTACATAAATCTGGCTTTTAATGTGGCGCGTAATGAAAATATTATTACCGAAATATCAGAATATACCACCTTATACTCAGGAAACTGGGATGCACGAGGCACATATCTTAGCCGGGTGGAACTTAATCAGCCTATCGGTTCATTTTATGGCTATTTATATGATGGTGTTTATTTGAATGAAGAACAAACAATTGCCCGCGATAAAAACGGACAATATATTTATTCAGTTAATGATTTAGGGGAAACCGTTCCCGTTTATATGCAATTTGGATATCCATCAATCCAATATCAGTTTCAACAAGGAGATGCCCGATATGTGGATGTTAACCATGATGGAAATATCAACTATCAGGATATCGTTTGGTTAGGTGATTACAATCCATTATTTACAGGTGGGATTACCCCTAACATAAAATGGAAACAGTTGTCTTTGAACATGGTATTTTTCTTCCGTTATGGTAATGATGTTATTAATATGACACGCATGAACCTGGAAAAAATGTACGGTTACGAACAGCAGAGTAAAACGGTATTACGCCGCTGGCGCAATCCTTATGATAATCCTGAGGAAGCACCGTCAGATTTATTGCCTCGCGCTTTATACAATAGCGGATATAACTGGATGGCTTCAGACAGGTTTATTGAAGATGGTTCTTTTATGCGTTGGAAATCTTTAACATTCCGATATAACTTCACACGTGAATTATTAACAAAGTTTAATTTGAAAGAATTATATATATATACAACAATTAACAACCTGAATGTATGGACAAATTATACCGGGCAGGATCCCGAAGTATCCATTGGAGGGAGTAACCCAGGTAAAGACTATTCAAGTGCCCCCATTCCAAAAACTTTTACTTTAGGGGTTAATGTTTCATTTTAAAGAACACATGAAATTAATTATGAATATGAAAAAATTTATATATTCAGTTTTAACAGTTCTCACAGTGTCTTCCTGTAGTGAATGGTTAAACCTGCAACCTGAAGACGGTGTATTTCGTGAAATATATTGGAAAACAAAAGAAGAAACCAAGGCAGCTCTCAACGGTTGTTATGCTTCAATGATGGAAGATAATGTAATGTTAAATTATTTTATATGGGGAGAATTACGGGCTGATATGGTTGAACCAACATCTTTATCTAACGATGATATTATAGCAATTAGGGATGGTGAAATAACCAGTTCAAACCGGTATACAAAATGGGAATATTTTTACCGTACTATAAACCAGTGCAATACATTAATCGAACTGGCCCCATTGGCAAAGGAAAAGGATATGTCGTTCTCCGAAACATTACTTAAACAATATCAGGCAGAAGCTGTATGTATCCGTAGTTTAGCCTATTTTTACCTGCTCCGTACTTTCCGCGATGTACCATATATTACAAAAGCAAGCATTTATGATGATCAAAACTTTTCACAACCAAAAACCTTGCAGGAAGATATAGTGGATTCTCTTATTATTGGCTTACTACGAGTAGAAAATGATCTGCCATTTACTTATAACACAACTGTTGAAAGTAAAGGCCGGTTTACAGCATGGGGATTGAAAGCATTGCTTGCTGACATATACTTATGGAAAGGGGATTATCAGAATTGCATAAACCTGACTACACAAATAATAAGTTCCGGTCAGTTCACACTGATACCTGTTGCCCGACAGGAATTTACCATTGATGCAAATACCCCTGATGGCAAAGCAACGGTGTATTATCCAGTTGAAGGCGATATTTCTAATTTTTTTGATGACATGTATGTAAAAGGGAACAGCGTTGAAAGCATTTTGGAATTGCAATTCGAAGCAGATAAAAACAATCCTTTTGTATCATGGTTTATGCCAGGTTCAGCCGATTTACAAGCAAAAATGTCCAACATGTATACCGAATTTTTCGTTTCTTCAGCCCTGGACAGAGGTTGGTATGATATTCGTGGCGAAGGTGTTGCTTTCAAACAAGGCTATATTTGGAAATGGATTGGCCTTTCACGTGATAATTCAGATTATCGCCCTACCACCGCTTCAAATAGTAACTGGATCTTTTACAGGTTGGCGGATATTATTCTGATGAAAGCTGAAGCTTATACACAGCTTGCCAAATCTGGCAATAACCAGGAATTTTTGCAGAAAGCCGACTCTTTAATACGGCAAATACGTTTAAGGGCCAATGCCCCCGAATCTACAGATTTATTATATGGTTTATCAGGAGATATCAATACCAAAACAATGGAAGAATTTATCCTTGCTGAACGTGCCCGCGAATTTGCTTTTGAAGGCAAGCGTTGGTTTGATGTGCTGCGTCATGCAAGAAGGGACAATTATAATGAACAAAACCTTGATTATCTTATAAGATTAGCCATTTTAAGCGCTAGCCCGCAAAAGGTAACAATTTTGCAAAATAAATGGAAGAACAATTTCGGTAGTCATTATCTGCCTATTCATATTGATGAGATAAAAGTCAATAAAAATCTTATACAAAACGAGTTTTATAATTAATAATAACTGTCATGAAAACTTTTCATTCTCAACCTATTTTTCAGTACCTTACGTTAATAATCGTAATGTCGTTAGGAATCATGTCAAGTTTTACTTCATGTGAGAAATCAATTGAAGGTAAAATATATCAGGTTTATGATGATAAAATGATAGATGAAATATTGCAAGATCAAAATCTAAGCCAATTTTTAGCTGTGGTTGAAAAAGCTGAATTAACCGGTACTATTCATGCATACGGCGCATACACTATTTTTGCGCCAACCAATGACGCTATTATTGCTTATTTGCAAAAAAATGGTAAAAATAGTGTCGAAGATTTGAATAAAGAAGAAGCAGAAGCTATTGTTAAATACCATCTGATTCGGGATACTCTTTCAACTGCTGATTTTGTTGATGGACGATTAGCGTCTCCAAATTTTTTGAAAAAATACCTTACTACAAAAGCAGAATCAGAAGGAACAGCGATATTTCAACGTATTAACCGTCAGGCAAAAGTAATTCAGGAGAACTTTAGGGGCAATAACGGATTTGTACATATTATTGATCAGGTGCTTACACCTCCTGAAAATAGCATAACTGATGCAATTCGTGCATTACCTGAAGACTATTCTCTAATGAAAACTTTATTCGAACGTTCAGGTTGGGCCGATTCTCTTGATAAAGAAATAGAAGACCAGTGGTTCACATTTTTTATTCAGGATAATGAAGCATTTAATAACGCAGGAATATACGATGAAGAAGATTTGTTGGAACAGTTACGTGTTAATACTCCTGAAGTTACAGATGACGAAGAATTGATCCGGAATTATATTGGTTATCATGGAATTAACAATTTATTATATATTGCTGATTTAATGGTTATATCAAGCATGAATACGTTAGTGCCGAAGCAAATCATTACATTCAAACGCAATTTAGATGTTATTTTATTAAATGAACTGGTTCAGGGTAAATTCAATGAGCCTGGTATTCCTCTTATCCGTGAAAGTGATTATTCCGACCTTAGTTGCTCTAACGGAGTTATTCAAAAAATAGATGGTAATATTGTGATTAAAAACCGTACGGCCTACCGTATTTACTGGGACCTTACCGAACAACCTGAAATAATTGCCAATAAAGGTTTCCGAAAAGCAGGGACGAGCTTAAAATTCAACCCTGGCGACTTATCTGAAATAACATGGGGTGGAAAAGCTCCGGCTCAAATAGAATATTATTGCGGAGGCTATTCTAATGTGTTGGATGAAAAGTTTCAGTATGTTTATGGTGATTACCTGCGTTTCGTGCTCCATCCTAATGTAACATCCTGGGTTGAATTTAAAACGCCTGTCTTGATAGAAGGCAAATACAAAGTATGGTTATGTTACCGTCGTGAACTTGATGCAACTGTAAAATCTACTTTCAAACAGGAGGGTAAAGATGACCAGGTCTTACCATATGTTTTTGACATGGCTGCATATATGTCTAATCCCGAAGCCGAAGGATCATCTCATGAACTAATTGAAATTGAAGGTTGGAAGCAATATAATGCTAAAAAATATAATAGTGTAGTGTGTTCGCACATACTGGGAATTATAGATGTTCAAAGTACAGGAAGGCATACGCTTAGAATTGAAACTACTGGTACCCGTCACAATAACCCTGGTAACTGGGATGTTATACAGTTTATACCTGTTGACGATGACCAGCTGTGGCCGCGCATGGATATTAAAGGTAATTGGATAGAAAAAGACGTACCTAATTGCCAGATATGGCCACCCACTCCTTGTGATACGGTGCCAACTGAATAATAACCGGATGGTTTATTTGAAAAAACATGATAATTTAATAAAATATGAATTATAGAACGATATTTAAAATCTTGCTGTTTTTACCCTTTGTTATACAGTTTAACTCATGCGACCCATGGAAAGACTATAATCAGCTAAATAACAGCAATGTTGATAAAACTTTAAACGAAGTTATTGCATCTGATGCCGATATTTCAACTTTCGCCCAAATACTTAAATTAACGGGTTATGAAAAATTATTGCTGACTGAGCAATCGCTTACAGTATTTGCTCCAAGTAACGAAGCGCTACAAGATATTAACCTCGAAAATACTGAAGCTTTAACTGAATGGGTCAAAAACCATATTGCAAAGTTGACTTATTATACCGATAAATCAGGTCAGTTTGCTTCGGAAAACATAGAATTGATCAATGGTAAAAATGTTCCTCTTGGTCTGGGAACTGTTTCTGGTTCCAATATTATTAAGAATAATATATATTGTGCCAATGGGGTACTGCATATAATTGATAGTGAGATTATCTTCAGAAAAAATATCTGGGAATATATGCAGGGAGAAACAGGTTATTTACAAACCCAATATATACTTTCGCAGGAAGATAAAGTAATGGATATGACCAAAAGTATCCAAATAGGTATAAACATTAATGGAAAACCCATTTTCGATACAGTTTGGGCATACCGGAATACTTTTTTGGAAACTTATCAATTAAACAATGAACGTAAAAACTATACAGTTGTATTAATTGATCAAAGCAGCTTCAATTCACTAATAAATAAATATTCAAAATATTTTGCGCAGGACAGCCTTGAACTCCAAAATAGGGAAATAACACACCAGATAACACTTGACATGGTTTTAAAGGATACGGTTATAACCACTGCCGGTCGCTTTCCATCGGTTGATGATGTATTAGTGGATATTGACCCTTCAAATATTACTGAAACATACCAGGCATCCAACGGTATAGTTTATAAGGTTAATGCTGCAGATGTAAAGGTTTTTAACAATAAAATAAAGGAACAAATTATCGAAGCCGAAGATTATGTTCTTAGGTGGGATGACAGAGATGCCTGGGAAGTCCGCTATCGTTCATGGGCAAGCGGTGGAAAAGATGTTATACTTAAGGGTTATACAACCAATACTTTCGAATATGACTACTATAATACCACTCTTGAGGAAATGAGACATAAAATAATTGATAGAAACGGTATAAGTATTTCCTATCGGTCAAACGATCCGGTTTGGAGCCGTACTTATAATCCATATCTGCAATTTGAACCGGTAATGTATTCAACACCTTATGAAATACGCTGGGTAACTTATGATGATGTTGCGGCACATGCCCAGATTGCTCTTGACTCAACTACTGAGACTGGAGTGATGACATTGGAACAAAAATTATTTATCAGCTTTCCAGGAGAACCGGTCTTAAACCGACTGACTGATGGTCAGGTAAAAAATAATTTCAGCACTATTACAATAATGGCTTCTTCTGCAAAAGCCGGAGTTCACGAAGAAACACAATTGGTCCGCTACCGGAAATTAGATACCAGCTCACCTTCAACTTCAAATCTATATTTGTTAAATACACCTTATACTATTGAAGATGATTATGGTAAGGAAGGCACGCTTATTTGTCCGGCTTATGGAAAAGCAACTTTCTGGGTATCGAACACTGTTAGAGAAAAGGGTACATCCAGTAATGTCAGTTCCCGTAATCCTGGTTTGATATTTTTGGATTATATCCGCCTTACACCATTAGTTGACCCAAATGATTAATTAATCCTATATTTTCCTGAATAAAATCGGGAGGGACTTTAAGTATTAATACAATATGAAAAATTATAAAAATTTAAGATTAAAGCTGACTATTACTTTCCTGGTTATCGGGGTTTTTACATACGCTCAAACGAAATACGGCATAACCGGAACAGTGCGCGATGCATCAGACGGTACACCTCTGGCAGGTATAAATATTGATGTGCCAGGAATAGCTTCGGCAATTACAGAAGACGATGGCACATTTTTAATAGATGTTCCTTCTAAAAATGTAATACTGCAAGTAAATGGTGCAGATTATGCTCGTAATGATATACCTGTGCGTGGGCGCGATACCATAGACATCGTACTATATGAAAAATCTTATAAAGGTTCGCAAAAAGATGTTTATACTCCATTGGGCTATGTTTCCTCTACTCAACTATCTAATTCCTGGGAAGTGGTTCAGGAAAATACCGATATAAGTGTAGCTGTTACTCCAGATATTTTAATGCAAGGTTATGCGAGCGGTGTAAACACTATTTTCCGTTCAGGAATGCCCGGTAGTGGCGCTAATATGTACCTGCACGGGTTTAACACTTTGAATGCCGGTAACACCCCCTTGTTTGTTGTTGATGGTATGCCTTTTGAAAATACCCAGTACGCCTCATCGCTTATCAGTAATTATCAGGCTAATCCTTTGGCTTCAATTGATATTAAAGATATCGAAAGTATTACTATATTAAAAGACGGAAATTCTCTCTATGGAGTAAAAGGAGCTAATGGTGTTGTTCTTATTAAAACAATCAAACCTAAAGTACCCGAAACAAGAATCAACGCCCATCTGCATACTGGAGTAAATTTTGAACCTTTGCAATACCCTGTATTAGATGCTATTCAACATAAAAACCTTTTATCAGACATATTACAAAGTAATCCACAGATTAGTCCTCTGGAAATTCAACAATTGCCATATTTCGACAATAACCTGCCGGTAAAACAGCCCTGGGGTTACGAAGGCAATATTGATTATTACCGTTACAACCATAACACCAACTGGCAAAACGAAATATATAATAATGCAAGCTACAATCAAAATTATTACTTAAATGTGGCAGGTGGTGATGAGATTGCTATATATATGCTTTCACTTGGTTTTCTTGATCAGAAAGGAACATTAAAAAATACCGATTTTCAAAGGTTTAATACCCGCTTTAATTCTGAAGTTAAATTATCGAAATCACTCTTGTTTCATGCTAATATGAGTTTTGTATATGGTACTAAAAATCTGGCCAATGAAGGTGCCGATTCCTATAAAAATCCGATTTTAGCATCATTAATTAAATCTCCTTTCACCACTTCACATTTATATGATGCAGAAGGAGATATATCACCTAATGTGGAGCCTGTAGATATTTTTGGAAATAGCAATCCTTATGTATTATCAAACAATCTTTCTTTGGTAAATGTAAATTACAGGTTTTTGGGTTCTTTTGAGCTTAGTTATAACATTAATAAAAACTTAAATATTGTGGCCTTGTTGGGTTTGAATTTCAATAAGGAACGTGAAAAGAGTTTTTACCCTGGCAAAGGTGTAGCTTTCGCACCGGTTAATGATATTATAATTCTGAATGAGGCGCAACACCGTGTTGATCGCTTATTTTCACTTTATAACGATGTTTATGCCGATTATAAAAAACAGTTTTCAATGTTACACAGCATATCTGTGCGTGCAGGGTTTCGTTACCAGAACAACAAGACAGAAAATGATTATGGAGAAGGTTTTAATACCAATTCCGACGATTTCAGGTCCATTCAGTATGGAGAACCAATGCTGCGTAATATAGGTGGTAGTATTGGAGCCTGGAATTGGCTTTCGGCTTATACTTCTCTGAATTATGGTTTAATGAACAAATATTACCTGAATATTTTAGCATCCGGAGATGCTACCTCCCGTTCAGGAATGGATGCTTCCCCGATGTTCTTTTATCCATCGGCAGCATTAGCATGGCTGGCAAGTAATGAAGAATTTTTGAAAAACGCTGGTTGGATTAATTTGTTAAAATTCCGTGTAAGCTACGGTTTGTCTGGCAATGATGATATTGGCAATTATAACAATATTCGTTATTATCGTCCGCAAAACCTCTTAGGGGCTTATGGTATTGTCCGCGGAAACCTGGTAAATACTTCCCTGAAGCCCGAAACAGTAAAACGCCTTAATGCAGGGGCAGATTTATCATTAGTCAATGAAAGAATAAATCTTGGTATTGACTTATATTCAAACGAAGTTAAGGATATGATATTACTTATTACTCCTTCACGTTTATCTGGTTTTAATTCTTACATCACCAATGCCGGCTCAATGAGCAATAAAGGTATTGATATAAAGCTTAATGCCCGGATAATAAACGGCCCATTCAAGTGGGACGTAGGATTAATTGTTTCTAAATATAAAAATAATGTGCTTGATTTGGCAGGAGAAGAAAAGGAAACAGAAATTCTCGGCGCAACAATTCAGACTAAAGTTGGTCAGCCGCTTGGATTATTTTATGGTTATAAAACCAATGGCGTATACGATACCAAAGCAACAGCAGAAACAGATGGATTATATATTTTGCAGGGTTTAACACCGGTGTATTTTGAAGCTGGTGATATTCGTTTTATGAATCAAAATGAAGATAAACTAATTGACATTGACGATCGTGTAATTATTGGTGACCCAAATCCCGATTTATTTGGTTCGATTACTAGTACCTTCAAATTTAAACAATTAACTTTAAATGCACTGTTTAATTATTCTATGGGCAATGATGTCTATAATTATACACGCTCTTTGTTAGAAAGCGGATCAACTTATAATAACCAATCAACTGTTTTACTAAATCGCTGGAGACAGGAAGGCGATATTACTGATGTTCCAAGGGTAGCATATGGTGATCCCATGGGTAATGCACGTTTCAGCGACCGCTGGATCGAGGACGGATCTTTTATTCGCCTAAAATCGCTGGTGCTATCCTATAATTTGAATTTTAAAGCCAAGTTTATTCAAAGTTGTACCTTGTTTGCCTCCGGTGAAAACCTGGTAACGTTTACCAATTATAAAGGTACTGACCCCGAATTTGCGTTGGGTAATAATCCTTTATATTACGGTATCGACGCTTGTGTTGTTAAGCAACCGAGAACAGTTTCTGTAGGAGTGAAACTTTCATTGTAATTTATGATTAACTTTTTACTTAAAAGAAGATGAATATAATTATTAAAAATATCAGCAAGATGAATCAGTATTTCAGGAGCAAATTATCTCACTGGCAAATTATCATGTTGCTTGCTTTTTTTATTCCTTTTTATTCCTGTACGGATACTTTTCCGGAAGAAGTACTGGATTATAAAAATGTATATACTAATGTAGACGATGCCGATGCCGCAATTCTCGGTCTTTATGGACAGTTTTCAGAATTGGCTGCTCAGGTTGTAGTTTTAAATGAACTTCGCGCAGACCTCATGGATGTAACAGGAAATGCCACAACTGATCTGGAAGAAATTAATCTGAACCGTCCTTCAGAAAATAATCCATGGGCTAATGTCACCAAATTTTATGGGGTTATCCAAACATGTAATGATATTTTATTCAATTTCGATAAAATGCTCCAAGAAAAGAAAATGATTCAAGCCGAGTACGATGAACGTTATTCAGATGTAGCTGCATTACGAACCTGGGTTTATCTTCAACTTGGTATTCATTTTGGCAAAGTTAATTATATTACAGAACCTGTTGTTTCACTTACAGATTTAGAAGATACTAACGCAGATGAACTTACCCTGGATCAGTTATTACCTGAATTGATTCTTTGTATGGAAAGCCTTCCTTCATTAGAAGAATACCAATCCTCAAAATTGACATTAAATAACATTGACGGGTATTCACTGAGCCCGTTTTTTATAAATAAAAAATGTTTGCTTGCCGACCTATACCTATTTGATGCAGATAACAGCAACGGCTATTATGATAAGGCAGCAAAACTTTATCGCGATGTCTTGGCTACAGGGGAAGACGTTGGTTCAAATACGAAATACCGTTTATACACATGGGTGTGGAACACAACTGCAACTCCCAACTGGTACCAGATTTTATACCGTGACGGCCGCTATGAGGATTTTAATTCGTTGTATAACAGTTGGCGAGAAATGTTTGCCGGCACAACCACCTCAAGTGCAGCCCTAAATGAACTGATCTGGTTTATCTCCTACGATAAAAAATTTGAACCTAAATATCCGTTACCTAAACTCTTCGATCCCATCAGTGAATCGGGAGATTATCAATTAAAACCATCTGTCTATGCAGTTGATTCGGTATGGGGCGGACAACTTCAGAAAAATGGTTATCCCTTCGATGCACGAGGTTTAACAGGAGCATTTGTTGAAATTGGCGGTAATTATTATGTTCGCAAATATTCATATTTTCAGGATTTTCCATCAAATGATGTTGCTGGAAATTGGTTCCTCTATCGTGCAGGAATGCTGCACTTGCGTTATGCTGAAGCTGCAAATCGTGCTGGGTATCCTATGCTTGCCTGGGCGCTTGTAAACGACGGAATTCCAGGAACAGCATTTGTCTTTAAGAAGCCCAATGGCAGTAATTATCCCAATGATTCTATACGCATATCTGGTGACAGCCCATTCAGCCTTTATACATATCCATACTCATTTGATGGTCGTCAAAGTGACATCCCATATCTGCGTCAACCCTGGAGAAACAACGGTGGTATACGCGGCCGTGCTAATTTGCCCAATGTTATTTTTCCAGCTGACGCGCTTACAAAACATGACTCCATACTCTTTATGGAGAAGGTTATTGCCCGTGAGGCAGCTTTGGAACTTGGTTTTGAGGGGCATCGCTGGGAAGACCTGATTCGTATAGCACGACGTTTGAACAAGGAAACCCCGGGTGCTGGCACCCATTTTTTCTGGGATGAAAACTTAGCAAAAAAATATGAAATTACTGGTGGCGGTGTGGATATGAGTTCCCCTGAAAACTGGTTTTTGCCATTATTTAAATAAAATATAACGTAAGTAACGTTGAACCAATTAACTAATCATTATAAAATCATTTAGTAATTGACCATATAAGAAGCAATAAAAAATGAATTCAGACACAAAGAAAATTTTTTCTACCCTTTGTGTACATAGAGTCTTAGAGTCTCTGAAACATTTATGATTTTATTTTAATTTTTTTTTTTAAAGTCTCTTTGATAAGCAAAAAGAAAGAAAAAAACTGATGAAACATATTATATTTTTTACTTTTCTGTTTAGCAGTCTGTTTTCTTTTGCACAAGGACCAGATTATTCTCCGTTTATGCAAAAAGAGAAAATAGGCCGTGGACTTGTTGCTTATCGCAAAACATCATCGGGTCCGATATTTATTACCTGGCGGTACTTTGAAACTGACTCTCTTAACATTGCTTTTAATATTTATAAAACAATAATTACAGATACAAGTGAAAGCGCCCGTGTAAAAATAACATCATCACCTGTATCAAAATCCACTTTTTACAGCTATACCAATACTTCTCCTGAAGCTATGCGATTCTACCTTCGTGAAGTGTATAACGGGCTTGAGCGAGATTCAGATATCGCTGTTTATACATTAAAAAGTATTGCAAACGGTGGCGGTTATCCATATATCGAAATTCCGATGCAGGCAGTGCATGTAGCTTTAGATACGGTAAAAAGCGTTTGGGTTTGGTCAGCAGAAAAAACCGACAGCAATTTTGTTTATTCGCCAAATGACGCTTCCTTTGCAGACCTTGATGGTGATGGTGAAATGGAAATTGTAATTCACCGTGTTGGTGCAAACGCGCATGATAATGCCCAGGATGGTTATACTGATTCACCGGTTCTGCAGGCTTATAAGCTGGATGGCACTTTTATGTGGGAAATAAACCTGGGTATCAATATACGTGAAGGGGCGCATTATACTCAATTTATGGTTTACGACCTCGATGGTAATGGTAAAGCCGAGGTTGTTTGTAAAACTGCAGAAGGAACTAAAGATGCTGCCGGAACAAATGTTGGGGAAGCTTATTTTCCAACTTATGTTCAAAAATTTTCGTTCGGTACACGCACATATAATGCCGATGCCGATTACCGAAATCCCTGGGGATACATTTTACAGGGGCCTGAGTTTCTTACAGTTTTCAATGGCGAAACAGGAACTGAAATAGTAACTACCGAATATGATCCTCCACGTTACAGCACAAATTACAATGAGGGAAACGAAATACCCGTAATGAACCCGACAGCCAGCAACATTGATGCTCGATGGGGAGATGACTATGGCAACCGTGTTGACCGTTTTTTGGCATGTGTGGCTTTCCTTGACGGTATTCACCCAAGTGTTGTTATGTGTCGTGGGTATTATTCGCGTACAGTGCTTGTTGCTTATGATTTTGACGGCACCAATCTGACTAAAAGATGGAAATTTGATACATACAATGCCCCTGCAATTCAGGCTGCCTATGCAGGCAACGGAAACCATAACCTAAGGGTTGCAGATGTAGACGGCGATGGTAATGATGAAATAGTTTATGGTTCTGTAACTATAGATGATAATGGACAGGGGCTTTACAATACGAAACTCGGTCACGGCGATGCTTTGCATCTGACTGATTTTATACCCGAACGTCAAGGATTGGAGGTATTGGCTGTACATGAAAATAAAAGGGATGGAACTACTTTGCGTGATGCTGCTACCGGTGAAATTATTCGTCAGATTCCATCAGGCGACGATGTAGGTCGTGGAATGGGTACCGATGTTTCATCTGTTTACCGGGGTATGGAATTTTGGTCATCCCGTTCAGGCGGTGTTATCAATGCTTCTACAGGTTCATTTGTAAGTTCCGGGGGCGTATCTATGAACATGGCCTGTTGGTGGGATGGCGATTTACTTCGTGAATTACAGGACGGTGTATTTGTTACTAAATATAATAATGGCATTGCTTCCGAATTACTAAATCCCTTTGGTATGGCTTCAAACAACAGCTCCAAGGCAAACCCTTGTATTGTGGCCGATTTTTTAGGCGACTGGCGCGAAGAAGTTATGTTACGCACCATAAATAATAAAGCCATCAGAATTTATTTGACCGAAAAACCAACCAATTACCGTTTTCACACGTTTTTGCAAGATCCTGTGTACCGTATGAGTGTTGTATACCAAAATGTTGCATACAACCAACCTACACATACAGGTTTTTACATGGGCAGCGATCTTGAAAATATTTTTGTAAACACAAAAATAACAACAGATGCCGATGAATATGAACTCAATCCGGTATTCAATGGTGTCTCTTACACCTGGTCTACCGGTGATACAACCAAAATACTGAAACTTCGCCGTGAAAATTTCAATGATGGGCTTGAACACATGATTAAACTGACAATGAATTACCATGGTTTTATCTTTGCCGATTCGGTAAAAATACAATTTGTTGACCCGCCACAATCTGGTAATCCCTTGTTATCATTATCAGAAAAGGAGCCCGCGTATTTGCTTACAAATCCTGTAAAAGCAGAATTATCTGTTGGAATAAATGAACCAGGTATTTACGATTGTTTTGTTTACAATCTTTCGGGTATTATGATAATGAAAAACACATTGTTAGTGGGTGGAAGTTCAATTCAAACTTTGGATGCATCATCTTTTCCATCTGGCATGTGCATTCTCAGAATAGAAAAAGGGGGAAATAGTTTTAAAACTAAATTCTTAAAGGAATAAACATTTTGAAAAATATTTTTTCCATAAGTAATATCATTATAGAATTAAATTATGTAAATTCCTTATAGTATAAATTAAAATTAACTGAAAATGAAAAAAACATTTACTATTTTGCTTGGTACCATAATCATGGTATTGGCTTATACCGGGACAGTTTTTGCACAGCCTGGTACTTATTACAAAGTGCATTACATGAATCAGACTTTTGATGAGATTGATGCATTACCAGCAGATTGGGCAGTAAAAACAAGTACAACCTCTAGTAATTTTTCTAACCTTGGCCGCAATGGAGGTATTGCATTAGCAGATTTTACCGGGGGTGGAAAATGGCTGGCTTTTAGCGGCGGCGGAGGTGGAAGCAGGGGCGCTGAACTTATTTTCCCTTCAACATCAACTAATGCCAATGGCTATCCGGCCGACTCAATCTGGAATATTGAGTTCGACTGGACAATTTTAACAACTGTTTCTGCTTTATCAGAAAAAAATGCTGAAGCAATTGTTTTTGCAGGTAGTAATGGAGTGCCGACAAACAATGCTGATGGTTGGTACCTGCCTGGAGTTTTCGGGCTTTATGCCTGGAAAGATAGTGGTTATATGCACTATATGAATAAAGACCGAGATGGTTTACAAAAACGTGATGCTGAAGGTAACTTACTTCCCGGAGAAACAAATGGTGTAGCTTTTCCTGCTGGAAATTCGCAATCCTGGAGGCGTGCAACCTCTGTAAGTGGTCTTACAAATAATGTGGAGCCTTTTGGAACTGCGGATAGTTTAAATGCACCCTCTGCAACAGATGTAATCATTAGAGCAGGTGGTACTTATCATATTACTGCAATGTTGGATTTTAAACGCGCAGGACAAAAAGTAGTAAAACTTATCATTACAGATATTGCAAATGCAGCAAATACTGATACTATTGAAGATATGGAATTCCTGGCTCCTACTTATGCCGGAACAGCTGCAACTGTTGCTCCAGAAGACAGAATTGTGACAGATTTGTCTGTAATGTCAATGATTAATACACGTGGTAGTAATGGTTATAATGGAAATAGCACCAACCTGGCAGGCAGTGGAATAGACAATCTTGAAATTTATGTTTGGAAAGAATCTATTGGTATAGCTGATGTAACAGTTAACTATTTAGACCAGGACAACGCAATAGTAAAAGCAGCAAGAGTTGCGGCTGACCAGCAGGTTGGGAGTATTTTCAACCTCGTTTCTGCCGACAAAGAAAAGGTGGTTGATGATAATTTTTATTATGCATATGATGCCGATTCAACACATAAGGCAAATGAGGCCAAAGGCGATGGTGAAAATTTAACAGTTGATTTCGCTGATAACAGTTTAACCGTTAAGTTCAAGAAATCTGCAAAAACAGAAGGCACTTATGTCTGGACAGGCGCTGCCAACAGCTTATGGAATGAGCTTGCCGATAATTTCAGTGTAAATAGCGGCGCTGCGCAAAGTTACCAGTCTGGCAATGCTGCAGCATTCTCTAATGCAGGTGCACCAAATAAGGACATTGAAGTAAACGGCACAATTGATCTGGGTGCAAGCGATGTTTCAGTTTCTGCTGCCGGATACACATTTGCTGGTATTGGCAAATTAACTGGTACAGGTAATTTCTCAATTTCTGCAGCTACTACATTAAATTTAAATAACCAATTGGATGGCGGAATAGTTATAAATACAACCGATACAATAAATATTAAAAATGCCGCTGCTGCAAAAGGATACACTGCAACTGTTGACGGTGCAACATTAAAGATGGGTGTAAAATCGGGTGAAGCTACTTTTGTTGGCCTTCCCTTAACCGGTAGCGGAGGAGCATTTAACCTGGTTATTGATTCTGTTGCCCCACACAGCTTAAATCTAACAAATATCTCTGACTTAAACGTGAAGTTTAATCAGGAAGGCCGTTTAAAGGGTACACGTTGGACAACTACTCTGGGCGGTACAATACCTTATCGTTCGCAGGTAAATGTAACTACCAGCAAGACTGAATTTTCTCTTCCCACGGGTTTCAGTGTACAAGGCAAAACACTCGACAGCGTAAAAGTTCATCTTGGAGATTACATTCGTGTATTGCGTGACTATAATGAAAACAACAACAATAACGACAGAATCTATATAGGTGAACTTACCGGCTCTGCTACATCTTATCTTGAAGGCGGTTGGGTTGATGGTCGTGCTTCCGGTTATATTATCGGGTCTCTTGGGACAGATGCTGTATTTGATGGTGGTATACGTGCTTATCATAAATACACTCCCGCTACAGATACCACAACTGAAGTTATTGCTCCTTCTACAAGTGGTATTCGTCTTACCAAAACCGGTTCAGGTAGCTGGACTATTAACGGGATAATTGATTTTCCGCAAGTTGCAGATAAAGCAAGGTTTAATTCTATTACAGTGGATGGAGGAACTTTGGTATTGGGCAATAAAGTAGTTTTATCTACCGATACTGTTCCCCATGTAATTGATGTTAAGAATAAATCTTCACTGATATTGAACGACTCAATTGTTGCTCCAGCTTTAAATGCTATGACCTTAACAGTTGATTCAGCAAGTACATTGAAAGCAAATGATAATTTTATCGGAATGTATGATATCAATATTAATGGTATTCTTGAAGATGGTTTGAAAGCCGGGGCAAATTTGAATATCAGCAAAACAGCTATTGTAAAACTGGATATAACCAACTTTACAGATGCTTATGAGAAAATTGTAGCTGCGGGCGATTTAAAAGCAGATAGCGCTATACTGGAAATAACTGTTGCCAATGCACCTTCTACTATAGGTTCTACAGTTCAATTGTTTACATCATCAAATTCAGACATTCGCTTCAAAACAGTTACTGTTAACGGCGAAGCTATCATAAGCAACGGTGAAGCAGTTCCGGGTAAAGATTATATTTGGGTTTATAGCCAGGATGATGAAATATTCACAGGCGAATTACAATATGGTGTATATACCGGCTTAAAAGACAACTTCGCAGGTAAGGAAATAAAGGATATTAAATATTTCGACCTTACCGGCCGCCCGGTAGCCGAACCTGATGAGTTCTACCATGGTATCCTTATCAAACAAATCATATATGTGGATGGTACAGTAAACACCGAAAAAACATTTATAAACAGAAAATAAAACAGTAAGCTTTCAGGATTATTTAAAAGACGGCTTCGCCCAAATGGGTGAGGCCGTTTTTTTTGGAAAATGTCCTTATCTTCCGCATCAATTGTATCCATCCTATCAAGTAGATATTGACTTTTTGTTACAAAAGGATTTACATTTTTTTTCTTTAAGGTGCTAAAAAATAAGTAGAACATTACAGCCCTTACTCCTGGCCTAGTCGGCCAGGAGTAAGTTTTTCCTTCGCATTTCTATCAGTTGAATCCACTTAACTGCTTAAAACTTTAAATTCTTATAGGAAAATTATTGAAAACAAACTTTTTAAAAATAATCTTTTAATTTTTTAACAAAAATTAACAAATTATAAAAAAAAAATTAAATTTGTATGATCCGATGCTAATTAAAGACTATCATGCAATATTTTTATTACCTGCCATTTGTAATTTTCTTTCTAGGGTATTTACTTCTCGCCACTAAGTTGTATCTTTGTGTTCATGGAGTATCCGAGAGACCAAATGGAATTTGAGAAGATTTTT
>JAFGPL010000278.1 GCA_016936215.1 Bacteroidales bacterium | reverse complement strand
TATTAACTCTCAGTATAATACACCCGAAGTTAACGCCAATGCGATGCATCGGGATTCAGAATGACAAGAGAAGTGACTTTTTACACAACCTCTTTTATTTATATTCCTTCGATTACCTTGTCTTTTCATCAATTTTAGACACAGGTATGGTATTTGCCATGGCAGTGACATCGGTTTCGCTATAACCTTCGCAATGTATTGTAAGCAGCGAGTTGCCGAAAGGTACCTGAACATCATAGCTTTTTTTGCCATCCTCGCCTTCGTTAAGCTGGAGCAATGCTTTATAGTTCCCGACTTTAATGCGTTTTTGGCCCGAATCAGATGAGGTCATAATGGCCGGCAGCGACAGTATCGCGTTAACCCCTGCCAGCAAGGGGGAGTCGGTTATAACCTCTATACGGGCAGATTTACCGGTTTCTGAATTTCCAAATGAACGGCCTATATACAAACCCGAAAAACCTGTCCCGGTTACGTTTACATCGTCATCTGTTTTGTTGAAGGCCATCTCTTTCATTGTTTCAGGCAGAAGCGCCAGTATCTCTTTTCCTATGGCCATGTTTACCTCTTTAAGCGCCTCCTGCAGGGCTGTCCTGGCACCATCAAGGTCGCCGCTTTTATAAGAACTTTTAGCCTGCGATAACCTGGAGTCAATATCTTGCGAAAATATACTGCATGTTGCAGAAAGAAGAATTATGCCTGTTATATATAAAGCTTTCATTTTCATGGGTTTTTATTGTTCTCCTAATTGTTTTTTAATACTTTCGATGCTGAATTTTGAGGCAGCATCCATCATCTCCTGTTCGTTGCTGAAATTAATGCCGTTAAGTACAAAAATTGAAGACTGGCCAAAGGGCACGCTTAGCTTATAACCTGCGCTTTCATCAAATTCTATTACAGCCTGATAACCCTGGAATGTTACCTTTTTATAATTTGGCTGTTCTTCGGTAGTTGCATATCCCCCGCTGCCCAGGTAGAGGTTTATTGACGAAAGCCATGCCGAATTGTTACCTATGGCTATATAAAGTTCCTGATCGCCTTTGGCATAAGTGCGCTCTATCATCAATCCCGCAAAATTAATACCCGAACTGGTTACCTTATCGTCGCTGTCGCGTTTTGATAAGTCTTTAACAGACTGAGGGAGCGATTCCAGTACTTTTTTTCCTATTTCAAGTTCTATGCCCTGTATTGCCTCCCTTATAGAATTTCTTGATGCCGAATAGTTACCTGATTTGTACGAGCCTGATGCAGCATCAATGCTGGCAGGGACATCAATGGCGGCCGCCGACAGGCCTTCCCCGCGTGTGTTGGTTGCCTGCTGTGATTCAGGCTGAGGCGAGGTTGGTGTTTCTTTTTTTTCTTCCTCCTTGAAAATTTCATCAATAATCTTGTCTTCTGTCTTGTCCTTCAGCTTGTCGAGAAATCTCTGCGCATAAGCCTGGTTGATAAAAGAAAGACTGAAAACAAACAACAATAGGGTAAAAATCTTTCTCATGTGTATATTATTTAGGATTGTTTAAACTGCGAAATTAAGAAATATGACGTGCAATGTATGGTTTTTAATCCTTGTTTTTTACGAAAATATCTCTTGTTTTTGTCTGGTCCGGCGACGAAGGAGCAACATCCCGGTAAAAGTTAACAGACCGTTAAGTATCAGAAGTTCGAAACCAAAAACATAGCCGTTGAACCACGATTTTGAATTGACGCTTACGATATAGCAGATAACGGGTGATAACACCGCTACAAGCGGAACCCATTTGTCATAAACCTTCTTTCGGGTGTAAAGCCCGAAGGCAAAAAAGCCAAGCAGCGGTCCATAAGTATATCCGGCGAGCGTGAATACCGAATTGATCACGCTGTCGTTGTTAATAGCCCTGAAAATGATGATGACAAGAAAAAGGACCACCGAAAAGCCGATATGTACCAGGTAGCGTTGTTTAATGCGGGTGTCGTTCTCTTTAAAACCGAGAAAATCCACGCAAAAAGAGGTGGTAAGCGCTGTGAGCGCGGAATCCGCGCTCGAATATGCCGCGGCAACCAACCCCAGGGTAAAAACCAGGGCGGCCATTACAGGAAGATGGGTTAACGAAAGATATGGAAACAACTGGTCGGTAGGGCTGCAATTGTATAGTCCGAGCAGTTTATCATAAAGGCCAATTTTACAGGCTGCATCAGTGTTTTGAAAATTCTCAATAATAAGCCCCTTTGAATGTGCATAGATATATAAAAGCGCCCCCAGGCTCAGAAACAGAATGTTTACAAAAATAAGCGACGTACTCATCCAGTAAACATTTTTCTTTGCCTCATTCAGGTTTCTGCAACTCAGGTTTTTTTGCATCATATCCTGGTCGAGACCCGTCATAACAATGCTTATAAAAGCCCCGGAGATGAAATGTTTAAAGAAGTTATTGCGGGGCCGCCATTCCCATACGAACACTTCTGAATACCTGCTGTTTTTTATGGTTTCAAAAAGACCTTTAAACGAAAGGTCAAGCTGGCCGGCTATGAACCATATTGATATAATTACGGCCAGGAGCATAAACAGTGTCTGAAGGGTATCTGTCCATACAATTGTTTTGATGCCTGCCCTGAACGAGTATACCCAGATAAAAATGATGGTAATTGCAACCGTGAGCCAGAAAGGCACATGCCATTGTGAAAATACGAACTTATCGAGAACCATGGCAACCAGGTAAAGCCGAAAAGCTGAACCGATAATCCTTGAAATTAAAAAGAAAAATGCCCCTGTACGGTAAGATACCATTCCAAACCTTTTTTGCAGGTAAACATAAATTGAGGTAAGGTTTAACCGGTAATACAAAGGCAACAAAACATTGGCAATGACAAAATAACCGGCAAGGTATCCTAACACAATCTGCATGTATGAGAAATTACTGGCGCCAACCTCTCCCGGGATCGAGATGAAGGTTACACCCGAAAGTGATGCGCCAATCATACCGAATGCCACAAGGTACCAGGGAGATTGCCTGTTACCCAGAAAAAATGAGTAACTGTCGGCATTCCTGCCTGTGATGCGCGATACCACTACTAGTAGTATAAAGTAAGCGGCAATAACAGAAATGAGCAAAACCGGGTTCACTTGATATTTTTTTTTTACAAGGATACTAAAAACAATTCTTCAAAAAAAATTGTTAGGCGCATGAAATGATACTAATTTTAAGGCTTCTTAATAAAATGTTCATTAATCTTTTGCATGAGTTATATTAATTTCCCTTCAAAACTGCTTGAAGCTGCCGTAGACGAATTTGTTAAACTGCCCGGTATAGGCAGGAAAACTGCATTGCGTTTGGTGCTTTATTTACTCCGTCAGGATAAAGAAATGGTGAACAATTTTGGGAATACGCTGATAAAATTGCGTAACGAAATTCAATATTGCAAGATATGCCGTAACATATCAGACACTGAAATTTGTGAAATATGCCGTGAGAAATCGAGAGACCACTCTACAGTTTGCGTGGTTGAGAATATCAAAGATGTGATGTCTGTTGAGAATACCCACCAGTATAAAGGGTTATATCATGTGCTGGGAGGCATTATCTCACCCATGGACGGCATTGGCCCTAACGATCTTTCAATAAAAGAACTTGAAGCAAGACTGCAAAACGGGGAGATAAAAGAATTGATACTTGCACTTAGTGCTACGATGGAAGGCGATACTACAGGATTCTACCTTTACCGGAAGTTTAAAGATTATAATGTGGTAATTTCCACCATTGCCAAAGGTGTTTCAATTGGTGATGAACTTGAATATGCCGATGAACTAACCCTCGGAAGGTCTATTATTAACCGTACCCCTTTTAAGCCATCATAGCAGGCAAAAGACCTTTTGCAGAACCAGGAATATAAAGTAAAAAATTTTATAAAAGACAGGCTTGTCTTGTAACTTGTATTGAATTATTAGGTTTTTTCAAATTTTTTTAATACTTCGGCTTTATGGGCACGTATAGCCATAGCAGCTCCAATAATTCCGGCATCGTTCAGCAGGCTGGCCGGGGCCACCCTGGTTTTTACGGTAAGCAGGTGGGCAAATTTATCCATTTTCTTGCTCATGCCGCCCCCGATAATAATTAATTCAGGATAGAAGAGCCTCTCCATTTCAAGAAGATATTCGTTCAGCCGGCTTCCCCAATCCTCCCAGCTAAGTTTTTCTTTTTTACGGGTGGCGTCAGATGCATATTTTTCGGCATTTTTTCCGTTGAGGATAAGATGTCCCAGCTCTGTGTTCGGCAACAATCTGCCCTGGGTAAAAAATGCCGATCCTATTCCGGTGCCGATTGTGAGCATCAGTATAGACCCCTTAACTCCTTTACCTGCACCAAACCTCACATCGGCAAGGCCCGCCGCATCTGCATCGTTAATAACCATTACCGGTAGTCCTACGGTGTTTGTAAATAACTCACAGGCATCGGTCCCTATCCACGATTTGTCAATATTCGAGGCTGTTTTAACCACCCCGTTGAGCACTACTGCCGGAAAACCGCAGCCAACAGGTCCTTTCCATTTAAAATGCCCGGTCATTTTTTTTATAACTGAAGCTACCGCATCGGGTGTTGCCGGATTTGGCGTTTCTATCCGGTAACGTTTTTCAAGGAATTTACCGGTTTTTGTATTTACAGGGGCGCCCTTAATTCCCGAGCCGCCAATATCAATCCCTAATATTTTTTTAAATTTCATTTGTATGGTGTACCTTTATACTGTTTTTAAAATGAAATCATTGCATATATGATTTCTTTTATAAGCCTTTAAAATTAATGAATAAATTTTAAAGGTAAGGATAAATTTCAAACCGAAACCGTAGTTAAAATAAATTACTGATTTCGTTTGACTTTTTACTTAAATTTTTTTTCCTTTGAGTAATAATAAAGTACAGTTATGAACAAAATTATCAATGACTTACTCAATACCAATGCGAGGGTAATCATACCCGATTTCGGCGCATTTATTATCAAGCAAAAATCCCCCAGGCTGATTGTTTTCAATGAATTTCTCAGGTACAACGATGGGTTGCTGATTGATTATATTTCAGCTTCAGAAGGTATCAATAAAGATGTAGCCAAGGGCAAAGTTGCAAAATATGTAGAAGAGATAAACAGCAGGTTAAATACCGGTGAAGGAATTGTATTCGAGGGTATAGGAAAACTTGTTAAAGAGAGTAATGGCAAACTTACCCTTGTCGAAATCACAGCATCAGACGCTGTTGTTCAGAAAAAAGAAAAAAAGAGTACTGCTGCCAAACCCACTGCTGAGGTGGAAAAGGATAAAACACCTAAGATAGCAGAGGACACAAAACATCCTGATGCCACTCCAAAAAACATTGCAACTGCCCCCCCCGAACCTGTAAAGATTAAGAAAGATGAAACGGTGAAAGAAACAGAACCTGTTGAACAGAAAACCGAAATAGAACTGAATGTGGGAAAAGAGGAGGTGAAACCACCACAACCGGAGAAAAAAATTACCCAAAAGGAAGAAAAAGTTACCGTGACTCCTATAAAAACTGCTAAAGAAACAGACACCCCTGTGAAAAAAGAACCAGATGTAAAACCTGTGGAACAAAAAATAAAAAAAACCAAATCTAATACACTTCAGATAGTAATCTGGATAATATTGATCCTTGTTGTTAACGGCCTTATCATTAGTTGGTTTGTTTTTAATGACAAGATTACCGAAATGTTTAGTAAAAATAAAAAGCAGGCTACCGAAGAAGTTATTGTTACAGAAGAGCCCCTTAACATTGTCTCCGATGAACCTGCAGATGAAATACCTCCTGCTGAACAGGTGGAAGAGGAAACCACCGCCCCATCGGTTACTCCTGTTGATCAGCCTGAAGTAAACGCGTCTGAAAGTCCAACTGTTACCAGTGACAGAAAACTTTATTATATAGTTGCCGGTTGTTTCAGGGACGAAGGCAATGCCGACAACCTTGTAAAGGAGCTTCAGCAGAATGGTTATAAAGCCCGTAAATTTGGTATGATCGGAAATCTTCATGCTGTAAGCTTCAATGCATACACTGAAAAGGCCGATGCTTTAGCAGAACTTAAAAATATCAGAAACTCGGGAAATCCTGAAGCCTGGATCATTTATTACTGATCGAAAAATTACAGGGTGTTATAATCAGGTTTTTTTAAATAACTTAGTATCTTTGCTACGTTAATCAAAGTTATGATCAATTTTCCTGATATCCGTCATATAATCAGGGATGCAAGAGAGAGGATCAATCCGCTTTATAAATATCCCCAGTACAAGGACGATTTTTATAAAAGTATTACTTTCTCCAATTACCTAAGGCTTCGCATATGGACTTATTTCCTTATCGTGCTTGTGGTTTTTCAGCTTTATTCAGACCTTAACATTAAAGGAATATATTCTGAAAAACAAACCGAATTGTTTTTTCAGGTAGACATCATACTCGCTGTTTTCACCCTTTTCTTTTTTGTGGTTTCTCATTTTTTTCACCCTGATTCAGTAAAAAATGTCAGGAAAATACATGGGTATATTTTCCTGTGTTATATATTTTTTCATCTCAACTGGGGGGGAGTGGTTTCAGCAATAGAATCGCAGACAGCCAATGGTTTACCGACTTATCTTATCGGGGTCTTCTCACTTGCTGCACTGTTTTTTGTCAGGGGCTGGAGTTTCCTGCTGATGCTTTCAGTAAGCCTTTTAACACTTTTTTTATCATTGCGTTATTTACATATAGAACAGGAAAGGATCGTTGCAGAATACTATTCGGTTTTTACCCTTGTGATAATCGGTTTCCTGGTATCGAAGGTAATACTTACCACCAGGCTCTATTCATTTATTGCAACCAAAAAACTTGAGGAGACGAATGATAACCTTGACAAAATGGTTAAAGAGCGGACTGTTGAGTTAAGCGAAAAAAACCAGCAACTGCTTAAAGAGATCAGCGAACGCAAAAGATATGAACGTGAATTACTACTTGCTGTTAAACGTGCTGAAGAAGCAGACAGGTTGAAAACAGTGTTCCTGGCCAATCTTTCGCATGAGATCAGGACCCCCCTGAATGGTATCCTTGGTTTCAGCGATTTGCTCAACAAAACAGATGTCACATCCGACAGAAAAAAGAAATATGTTGAAATAATTATGAACAGCGGTCAGCAACTGCTGCGTATTATTGATGACATTCTTGATATTTCACTGATTGAATCAAACCAGTTGCGGGTGCATGCCATAGAATTTAACCTTAATGATAAAATACGGGAGATTTACGATTTCTTTTACACTTCGGCTAAAACTTCGGGCAAGGACAAAATCCGCCTTATCCCGGTAATCGGGCTGTCCGATGAAAAAGGTGTTGTCTTTACCGATCCTTTCAGGTTGCAGCAGGTAATTAACAACCTGCTGAAAAACGCCTACAAGTTTACCTTTGAGGGAGAAATAGAATTTGGATATGAATGTAAAGAAAAGGATTTGCTCTTTTTTGTTTCAGATACCGGAATCGGCATCGAACCAGAAAAGCGTGAGATCATATTCGAACGGTTCAGGCAGGGTGACGAATCGCTGAAACGAAATTTTGGAGGCGCCGGCCTGGGACTGTCAATTTCCAAAGGAATTGTTGAACAGCTCGGGGGAAAAATTTGGCTCGATATCTCAACCCGAAAAGGATCGAGGTTTTTCTTTACGATCTCTAAGGAAGCTTTGCTTCACCCCGAATATCATACCGAGAAAACCGATCTGCCAAACGGCAATTGATCACTTTTTTACCTGTCAGCCGCTTTAAACGTCATTTTGTAAACAACATTTTTTGTTACGGCATTTTTGCTAAAATGGTCTTCATGATAGTTGCCCCCGATATATAACCCGGTCTGGTCGCAATAATGTTTGCTTGCAGGTATTCCCGAATTTCCGGTAGGTATCACGGTTAATGAATGATCCCAGTTGCCGGCAGTGTAAATATGCCTGTGAGATGAGCCGTGGTTCACCAGTTTAGGGTCAGATGGCGGGTAAGAATACGGTGAAACGGTATGAAAGCTGCCTCCAACCTTGAAAGGTCCGCGGTTAAGGTTGAAAACCCTGTCGAGGATCTTTTTACTTGAAAGCGGATGCGCAAGTGTAAGCTGATGGATTTCCCCCCATTTCCAGCTATCGGGTTCGCCTCCGTATTCCTGCCCCAAGTCTTCGACAGATTCTTTAAAACTGCGTAAACAAATATCGGCAAGCGATTCTTTATAACCGGTGGTAATATCATCTATCCATACAGATTCCCCGGTGGTAAAAATCCTGTATACTGCAGTGCGGGTAATGGAAGTTATACCATTTAGCCTTTCAAAGAGTTTATTACCAAGTTCATCGGCATAAATATTTTTTAGAAGTGTATGGTAGTAATTTTCGAATATAGCAGGCTCCGGACGGTCTTTATGCATGTCCCCGTTCCACTCCTTCAGCAGCGCCAGGCTGCGTTGTTCCAATTCAGATAAATTGCTGACGGTGTCTGCCGATTGCAACAATTCCGGCAATATCAGCTCTTTCATTTTTGTTTCCTGGTCGAGTTGAATGTTTTTAAAGTCTTCAACCGAAAGCTTTTCTTTTGAAGAAAGCATCTCCCTGATTCGATCAATTCTGTATGTTACATCGAACCAGTTGCTTATGTGATAGGGGTAATTGTCATCTACCGTTTTGTTATTGGCCGATGACACGAAACCACACTCAGGATTATAGCTGAAAGGCAGCTCATCAAAAGGGACCATGCCCTGCCAGTCGAATTCATCAGTCCAGCCGGGCAGAATGCCATAAACTTCAACCCTTTTACGGATAGGAATACCTGCCGCGCAGAAAAGGCCAATGTTTCCTTCTTTATCGGCATAAACAATATTCTGGCTTATAGAACGAAAAGTTTTCAGGGCATTCCTGAAATCATCCCAGTTCGTTGCCCTGTTCAACTGGTAGATGGTTTTCATCTCGTTGCTTTGTTCATCACCTACCCAGTGCATGGTAACTATTTTGTCTTTTATATCTTTAAACTCAGAAATTACCGGTCCGCGATGGTTATATCGCTGATACCTGGTCAGGGTATCTCCATTTTTTGTGGCAATTTTTTCTTCCTTTATTGTAAAATCTTTCCATTCGTCCTTGTAAAGATATTGATTGCTGTCTTCAGGGTTTATCCTTTCGAGGTAAAAATCGAGGTTGTCCACATAGGTATTGGTCATCCCCCAGGCTATGTTCTCGTTGTGGCCGCAAATAACCAGCGGTTGTCCGGGCAAAACAAGTCCTGTTACATTCAACCTGCCTTTTACACACTGGTGCATCTGGTACCATATTCCGGGGACATTCAAGCCCAGGTGCATGTCGTTGGCCATTATGGGACTGCCTGTGCTTGATTTTTTAGCTGAAACAGCCCAGTTGTTGCTTCCGTCAAAAACATCGGCGCCCATTTTACCAAGAAGACCTGAAAGTTCTGAAAGACCCGGGCCGATTGATAAAGAATGCATCACCGAATCAAAACCGGGGTAAACAAATGTTTTATAAAGACCAATTTCCGGCAGCAACCCGGCAAAATGGGTTGAATCAACCTTTCCCCTTATTTCTTCGAGGATGTATTCACTCCATCCGGCTTTAAGGTCCCAGGCCATAAACCCTATCAGGTTGAGAGAATGCAGCGGTTCCCAAGGTTCAGGCTTGTAACCCAGCAATGTAAACTCAAAAGGTAACTTCCTGCTGTGGGAATGAATGTATTCGTTTACCCCGTCTGAAAAGGCCTCAAGCGCTTCAATAATAGCGGTATCAGATGTGCCGAGCAACGACCTTGATTTGTCAGAATAACGTAACGATCTTAAAATAAGGTCGGTGTTTGCGTAGTTTTCGCCAAAGATTTCAGAAAGCCTGCCCAGGGTTACCCGGCGCAGAAAATCCATCTGCCACAAACGGTCCTGGGCCATGAGATAACCGACAGCCATATACAGGTCTTTTTCGGTTTCTGCATAAACATGTGGAATTGCAAATTCGTCCCTGAATACTTCAACATTGGCGCTCAGCCCTGTTAGCGTAACATCGGCATTGTAATCGGGAATGCTTTTGTGCGAGACATATCTTATAATGATAAATCCGGCAATGAAAATGATAATCATTAAAATCATCGCTAACAGCAGGGCATTTTTTATTATTTTCATGTTATTTGGTTTTAGTTTTTTACATGATAATAGTTGTTCACCGGGTTTTTATCCGGCAACTGTTTGTCTGGTATGTAGACCTGTTTTATTGTTTTTTCTGTTTTTAATGTATGTAAATCATGCGAATAGTTTTTTTTCCAGGTATTGGCAGAAATATCCAGTGTATCGCCTGAACCATCTGTATATACAATTCCTATGTTGTATGGTACCGGCAGCATACCTTTGTTTTCAATGTATATTTTGTATCCTTTGTCAATCTGTTCAACATCCGATACTCCCAGGTCAACCCAGCCGGTTTTGAAAAACCAGGCATCCCAGAACCAGTTAAGGTTTTCACCAGCTACACGGTTAAAGGTGAAGAAAAGGTCGTAGGGGGTAGGGTGCCTGCCTTTCCAATGCAATATAAAATCTTTCAAAGCCAATTGAAACTTCTCGTCCCCGAGATATAATTTCAAAAAATAAATTGCCGCCGAAGACCTGTAGTATGCATGTACCTGGTAAGTTCTACCCCTGAGCTGGTTCGAAGGAACCATTAATGCAACATCCTGTTCGTCACCCGAAAAAGACCTGAAAATTGATAAAATATCGGTATAAGGATTTATTTCGGGCATAATTATCTGGTCAGCCTCTTTGGCGAGAAAAGTAACAAAACCTTCATCCATCCAGGCATATTTTTTTTCGTTGGTGCCCACGAGGAACGGAAAATACATGTGGCAGGCCTCATGCGTGGTAACAGTTACAAGCCTGTAATAATCGGTTTCATAGCCTGTGTTCATCATCATCGGGAATTCCATACCCCCCGAACCGTTAAATGATATCAGGTTATTAAACGGAAAGGGCACCCCCACGATTGTTTGTGCAAAATGACATACAGCATCTGATGTAATATCGGTTACTTTATTGTATTTACCTGATTTTGAAGGGTATAAAGCATGAACAATTACCGGTTCATCTGTTTCGCTGCATTGTATGCTTTTCATGTCCCATGTATAGTTTTTGCTTACGGCAAAAGCAAAATCGGTTACATTAGATGCCGTGTATTTAAAGGTGTTTGATTTGCGGTTTTTAGATATTTTGCCGATCTCATCAGGAGATATGACCTGAACGGTTGTACCGGCAGTTTTGGCTTCGTTATACCTCTGCAGGTATTGCGGGCTGAGGATATCATCCGCATTGAGCCATTCACCTGTAGCCCAGGTGAGGTAATCAGACGGTACGGTAATTTCACAGTTAAAATCTGAAAAATCGTTGTAAAATTCCTGGGTTCCGTTATAATCTGTATAGTCCCACCCGTCAATGTCGTCAAAGACTGCAATCTGCGGATACCAGTAGGCCACAAAAAAAGAGGTATTGTGATATGTACCAAACCTTTCAGTGGTTTTTCCGGGAAACATAAATTCCCAACCTATAGATATTTCAAGTGATTTGCCGGGCATCAACAAATCTTCTTCCAGGTTAATAATCATCAAGGTACCACTTCTGATTATTTTTGCAGGGTCGTTAACATTAAATAACGAATCGTTGACAGAGAGGTGTTTGATCAATACACCTTCGTGTACATCCGCGGGGTGCACTGCTTTGTCCCTGGGGTTGCCTTTTTTAAAATAATCAGGGTAAAGCCTCATCACGATCCGGGTAAGGATTTCCTGACTATTATTCTGATAAACGATCCTTGCTCTGCCTTTTAATACCCTGGTCTCAGGGTTAAAGCCGGCTTTGATCCGGTATGAAGATTTATTCTGAAAATATTTTTCACCAGGTTTGCCATCATAGCTTCTGAAGGCATTGTTATATGCCTCCTGCACATTGTAAGGCATATACAATGGTTGTCCGGAGACGGTCATTGAAAACAGGGCAGGAATAATAACTGCTATCTTAACCTTAGGAAAAATATACCCGAAAAAATGCACTTTGTTTCAACTTTATTTATGTTGTTATGATAACTGAAATATAATGAGAATTATGATAGGAAAAAAAACATTATATTAGACTTTTTAAAACCTGAAATTAAAACCATGAATACCAACAAACTATTTCTATTGTTTCTGCTTGTGTTTGCCGGCCTGTCAACTTATTGTCAGGATGAAAGCCAGGAAAAAGGGAAGGAAGAAAAAATAAAAACCGGATGGACTTTTGGCGGCGTGCCGGCGATTGCTTACGACTCGGATATAGGGTTTAAATACGGGGCGGTGGTGAATTTTTATCATTTCGGTGATGGCTCGACCTACCCGAAATACCGTCACTCTCTTTATTTTGAGTGGTCGCGCACAACCAAGGGAAGCGGTATTAACCAGTTTACCTATGATTCGGAATACCTGATACCCGGCATAAGGGTCTCGGCTGAAGCCAGCCTGCTTACTGAACAGGCCCTTGATTTTTATGGTTTCAACGGGTATGGGGCATATTATAACCATCAATATGAAGTTACAGACGACCCGGCCTATATTTCGAGGATGTTTTACCGGCTTGACCGGAGGCTCGGCAAGTTCAGGACCGATTTTTACGGCCCCGTTATGGGAAAGAAAATACGCTGGCTTGCAGGGTTGGAATACACAGCAAATAATATTGGCACGGTAGACATAGATAAGTTAAACAAAGGCAAAGACCAAGCCGATATGCTTCCCGATACTGCCCTGCTTTACGACAGATACGTAGAGTGGGGGGTGATACCCGAAGCGCAGGCAGACGGTGGCCGTACCATGCTGGTGAAACTGGGCCTTGTATACGATACACGCGATAACGAGCCTAACCCGATGAAAGGCATATGGACAGACTGCCAGTTACTTTTGTCGCCCACTTTTTTAGGGAGCGATTATGCATTTACACGCCTGGCAGTAACCCACAGGCAGTATTTTACACTGATAAAGAAAAAACTGTCGTTTGCTTACCGTTTGTCATACCAGGCAAAGTTATCGGGCGAGATGCCCTATTATATGCTGCCTTTTGTTTATAACACTGCCCCCAATCTTACCCGCGACGGGCTTGGAGGTGCAAAGACCATTCGGGGGGTATTGCGCAACAGGGTGGTAGGTGAAGATTTTGCATACGGAAATTTTGAGTTCCGATGGAAATTTTTACGGACCGTGGTCCTGAACCAGAATTTGTACATCGCGCTGAACACTTTTACCGACATGGGAATGGTGCTGAAAAAATACACGCTTGACCTTACTTCTGTTCCTGTACCTGAAAGGGAATTGTATTTTCCTGATAAGGAAGAATCGCTTCATATAGCTTATGGTGCAGGACTTCATTTTGCACTCAACGAAAACTTTATAGTTGCGGTAGACTATGGCCTTGCAGCAAAAAAAGAAGATGGTAAAAGCGGCCTGTACATCGGTTTGAATTTCCTGTATTAGAAATACAGGTTTCATCCCGCGACGGCCGCCTGAAAAACTTATAACAAAATTAATTTATTGATGTCCTTATCGGGGCATGGATAAAGGCAAAAAACTCTTTGCGCACATCAGGGTCTTTAAATACCCCGTGAAAACTTGATGTTGCAGTGGAACTATGTTCATCTTCAACCCCGCGTACCGTAACACACATGTGTGTGGCCTCAATTACTACGGCAACATCTTCGGTCTCCAGCACTTTTTTCAGTTCTTCGGCAATCTGCACGGTAAGCCTTTCCTGTACCTGCGGTCGTCTCGAAAAGAAATCCACGATACGGTTTATTTTCGACAACCCTATCACCTTTCCGCTTGAAATGTAACCAACATGCGCCCTCCCTAATATGGGTACGAAATGATGCTCGCAGTATGAGTTCACTTTGATGTCCTTTTCCACAAGCATCTGGTTGTAATTGTACTTGTTTTCAAACAGGGTCACTTTGGGTTTGTTGTCGGGGTTGAGCCCGCTGAAAACTTCTTTGACAAACATCTTAGCAACTCTGTGCGGCGTCTTGCGCAAACTGTCGTCGGTAAGGTCAAGACCGAGGATATTCATAATCTCCCCAAAATGCTTTTCAATCAGTTCTATTTTTGAATTCTCATCAAGGGCATTGGCATCAAGTCTTAATGATATACCCGGTGTTTCTTCATCGTTGCTTATTACCCGCAGAAAGTCAGGTTGTCCCGCAGGATACCCTTCTGTCTTTAGCTTAAGGTTGTGTCCGTTCTGGTTCATGGAATTAAAATTTTTAAATGGTTGTCTCTTAATTATAGCCTTTTAATGAATCCATCAGTTTTTTGCGGGTGAAAAATATCCTGCTTTTAACTGTCCCGATTTTTAGGTTGAGCTTATCGGCTATTTCTTTGTATTTGTATCCCTGTACATGCATCATGAAGGGAACTTTGAACTCATCCTCAAGCATTTCTATGTTCATCTGAATTTCTTTTGCCGACAGAAACTCATCGGGCTTTTCAAGCCCTGATTCCTGTCTCAGGTTGAGGAAATAAAGGTCGTCGGTATTGTCGAAGGTCGTGTTTGCTTTCGAAGCCCTTCTGTAATTGTTTATAAATGTATTCTTCATAATGGTAAAAGTCCATGCCTTCAGATTCGTGTTATCTGCAAACTTGTCGCGATAGGAAATCGCTTTGAGAAAAGTTTCCTGCAACAAATCACGGGCATCTTCGAAATTTGAGGTTAGACTGTATGCGAACCTTTCAAGACTGCCTTTCAGGCTTGTTAACTGATAATTAAATTCTATTGCTGTCATGGCCTTTTTGTTTAAATTATTTGTTTAACAAAATTACGAATAAATTAAACAATAAAAAAATAATAAAATACCTATAACTCCTAAATAGATATATTTTTCTAAATAAGACAATTTATATAAATAAATGATATTTAATCAATAAAGAAGCTTTTTAACAGGTATTCTAAATTTTGTATAAATAACAAAAAGGATGATTTTTGCAAAAAATAGTGTTTAACTAAAATTAACATTTAGTTAACAAACACTTTGTTTTTGTTCATGCTGAACGTCTAACCAATACATTTCCAGGGTTTTGGTTTTTGGCTGTTGTATACACCTGTTAGCGGATCACCAAAATAAAAGCCCGCAACCGGAAATATGTTGTTGCAGGCTTTATCACTAAAAAATCAGAAACCAAGGAAAAAAAGCTGTTGCCCTGGTTTACCTTAAACAGTTAAGGTTGTTATGTTTGTTTATTTGCTTATTAACAGTTTTAGTACCTGGTTTACACGGTTATTATCTGTAATTCTTATAAAGTACAGTCCTTTCGACAAGTGGTAGGTATCGAGGTAGAACTCTTCGATAAAAGGTTCAATGATTTTGGTGGTTGTAAGCCTGCCCGAACCGTCGAAAACTTCGAGTTTAAGGTGAGTGGTGCAGGGCTGGTTAAACCGTACCCTGGTATAATCAGAGGCTGGGTTGGGGAAAATCCCGCATTTGAATTCCTGGCCATTGATTATTTCATCACCGGTGCCGCTTACGAAATCGAATTTGTCTACAGCAGCCTGGTAAACCTTTCGGGTAGCTTCATCCTGCACAAATACAACCACTCTTAGTTCATCGGTATCGAATACATTGCTGATATTCCATGTAAAACCGACATGCTCTGTGCTGCCCGCGGCCCAGTTTTTATATATATATGTTCCTGATGCACCGGGTAACATGGCTTTAACCGTGTTCCTGAATTCTGTTTCCCCATTGTCGCCTTCAATAGCTGTGATTTCCCGTTCTATTACGATCGTATGCAAAGTAAGTTCGCTTGCCGGTATGGCTTTTTCGGCCGTGAGTGTAGCGCTTACATTCAATGTATTGCCTTGTATATCGCTGTGGATACTGATACTGAAATCCGGGTCGGTGAGCGATTGCAGGTTGATGTCGTTGTTATCGAGAGGCTTGAGATCGTAATCGTACCTGTGTTCTGCGCCGGCCCCGCCGTCAAGGAATGTATATGGAACTGCCAGCACGCCGTAGTAAAATACGCGGGCATTGGGAACGGCAGGATTATGCCCGTTGAACGGATCGGTTCCCGGGAATGCCGTGTGATATTGAATATCAAGAACATCACCGTTTAACTTGTTAACAGCGTCCCATATCAGCAGGTTGGCATCTTTTGATGCTAAATCAGTTGAGTTGGTGAAATGCTCAAGAAGCACAATCTTTTCACGTTCCCAGATTCCGACATTATCAATGGCGATGCCTTCATTGGATGTACCGGTGCCGTTAGAACCGTATGCAATCCTGAATTGTACATCGGTTAACCCGGCAAGGCCGTTTAGATGGTGCCTTGCTTCAGTCCATTTTGTGTCTTTCAGGTTTGACCATCCAATGGACTGATTTCCGGGTTTGCCCTGTATCGAATACTCGTTGTACCAGTTTTTACCATCGTCAAGGTCGCCGATGTTTTGCCAGGTATCCTCGTTGTTGACCCTGTATTGCAACACTGCACCATCGCGCCTTTCATCAAAAATCCTCCACATATCGAACTTGATCATCGGTTTTTTTGTGCCCGAAAAATCAAAGCATGGGCTCGAAATCCATGAATTCTCGGTAAGGCTGTTGGTGATGTTGGTATACCAGGTATTGATTCCCGAAGCAGCGCCGATAAAACCTTCAGAAGGCTGGCCGAATTCCCAGCTATTTGTGAGGCTGCCGTTGCTATGCGAAGCCCATCCGTTTGTGCCGGTTTCAAAATCTTCGGTGTAGGCACTTTCAGAAAGCCTGAATGTAGGACGCAGGTGATATATTTTCGAAACAGTGTCGGTACAGCCATAGTTGGTTTTTACTTCCAGGTTGATACGATAATCGCCCGGTTGCACAAAGCTGTATTCGGGGTTTTTGGTCATCAGGCTGTCATAGCCTTCTCCGGTATAAATCTTCCACTTGTAGGTGTCAATCTCTCCCACGCTAAGTGAAGACTGGTCAATAAACCCTATGGGCGAGCCATCGCCGTAACACTCTGTTTCCCAATGAAAGTCGCTGTTTGGTTTGTCACCAAAATTCAATCGTATCTCTTTTGTACTCGAACAGCTTTTATCTGTATTGGCCGTTAGAGAAACATATTTTCTACCGGAAGACGTGTACAAATGGGTTGGGTTTTTCAGCGTGCTGGTATTATAAATGCCTGAACCGATATCATCAAAATTCCAAAGCCAGGAGGTTATTTCATCTGTTGAGGTGGTGGTATTGACAAATATGGTTGAATCCCCGGTTTCACCCGAAACGCAGGTGTCAAGCACAGTGAAGCTGATCTGCGGGGCTTCGTTAATGGTAACAGCTTCGTAAACAGACCTCGAGCAACCTTGGGTGGTTGTATATTTATAGAATATGGTATCAGTACCTATTGGCGCAAGAGAGGGTACGAAATAAAAACCGTTAATTATATTCCCTGATACGGCATTACCATAAAATATCCCCTGTGCCATATTACCATTTAACTTCAGGGCAGACTGGTTGCTGCAATAGGTGTTTTGATTAAAGCCAACAAACCAGATAGGATTTACATATTCAATGGTAAATGTTTCATGCTTTATAATCGGACTGTTATCTTTTTCATAGGTATATGAAACAACATACTCTCCCCCCGTAAGTTTTGAAGGGTCAATGGTTGCAGTGTTGTCATGGTTATCGGTTAACCCGATGCCGCCTGAAATGACAAAAGTACCGGTGTCACCAAATACATTTTGGCCTTCTATTTTAAACGGTTTATCATTGAAGCAGAACAAAGTTTTGTCCTCCGGAAATTTAATTGTTGCATCTACGGCAAGCACATTCACCATTACAGTGTCTTTACCGAAACATCCTGAAATGGGGTCCTGGTATGTATAGGTTATTTTATGAGGTGAATTTGGCACTCCTGCCCAGGAGGGCAGAAAGAACATGGTATCGTTCCTTTCAATAAGCCCTGATCCTGAGAAATTTCCCCCCGGAGGTGTGCCATATACCGGCACTGCATTGCTCTCCACACTGTATGTTTGCAGAAGTCCGCTAATATCCACCACCGGGGCAGCAATTACAGATACTGTTGCAGAACCCGATACGGTCCCCTTGCAATATTTATCCTGTACCATGCCCAGGGTATAAGTTCCTGCTGTTTTTGTTGAAATGAACCTGGGCGATGTGGTGATATTTTCTAATGTGTCTATTGTTGTTGAGCCCCGTTTATAACTGAATTTCCATGGGCCGGTACCTGTTAAATCGGTTTTAAGTGTGGCACCGGTGCCTTCACAAACGGTGCCCCCGCCAGACAGGAATGCATTGGGCACAGGACGGTGGACAACCTTACCCTCTCCGGTGCCTTTCCCGGTGCATATCGCGTCGGTGAGAGAGGTGATTTTGTATGTGCCCTGGCTGAATACTTTTAGTGTATAACTGTTTTTGATTATGCCGGTTACACTGTAAGTGCCCGTTCCGTTAACACTGTATGTAAAGCCCCATGGCGCAGTGCCTTTTGTCAAGGCTACTGTCAAACGGGCGGTGTCACCAGGACAAACAGTGTCCACACCGGCAATGGTTGCCGTTGGCGATGGCTTAAAAGCCACGGTGATGGTGTCTTTGCTGCCGGTAAGCGCGCTACAGTATTTATCCCGTAAAGTAGGTATGCTGTATAAACCCTGTTTTTTGGTTGTAAGATTAATAGGGTCTTGTGTTACATTGGTATAAACTGTATCTGTTGCATTATTTCTCAGGGTGAAATTCCAGGGTGCTGTTCCTGTGAAATCGGCCCTCAGCGTGGCGGTGGTAACCCCATCGTCGCAAATGGAGGTGACGCCGACAGCGGCAAGTGTTACTTTTACCGTATCGTGCATGGTAATCACGGCAGTGCCGTTTACACTTCCATTGTTATATTTGGCATCAGAAACTTTCGTTAACCTGTAGGTGCCAATTTTATTGGTAATAAGCGTGGTATCGCTGCTAACTATTTTTGGTATGATAACCGGGTTGATGTTGTTTATGGTATAAGTTACAGACCAGGGGCTTGCACCTGTAAGTGCAATGCGTATGGATGCTGTCTCGCCCGGGCAAAGCGTATCTGTCCCGCTGATGGTGGCCGAAGGCAGGTTGCTTATAGGCCCGTACCAGGGGGTCTGGACCGTGTCGCCGATAAGCGATCCTGTTAAGGCAGCAGGCGCAATCGCGCAGCTAATGTATTTTGAATTTTCTGACGACGTAATGGTATAGGTTTTTGTACTGCCAATAAGTGTTTTGCCACTGCCTGATGCGTTGTTTGCCCTGTACCAGAAATATTTATGGTTGGCAGGGTCTGCCACATCAAGGTCAACATCAAAATAATCAAAGAGGATGGTATCAGTCTGGCCAATGGCAACAGCGCCTCCAATACTGACATTATTGGCCACGGGGGCCGAATTTACCTTGTACCACGGGCTGCTGTAATCTAACGTAGCAGCAAGTCCTTCATTGTCAACAGGCCTTACCGTGGCTTTGATATATCCCCCATCGGCATATTGCAGCAGGTATTGGGTGGTTGTAGCCCCTGAAATAATTGCAGAATCGCTTTTGTTTTCAAGTTTGGCCCTCTTCCATGTGATGATGGGTGTTCCCTGCGACATATTCTCGGGATCAATAAAGGTATAGCTTAATGTGTTTAACGAGAAAATGGTTTTCGAACCGTTTACAACCACATTTTTTGCTGACGGCGGGTCATTTACAGCCACAATGGTAATACTCCTGGTGATTGTATTGCTATTCTTTTCCCCATCATTAATACTAAAACTCACAACCCTTGTAGCTGTGGAAGGGTTGTTTTTATTGGTGTTCTGGTATTTTACCGAGCGAAGTGCCGCCTGGAAATTGGCTTTCGTGGTGGCGCCTGTCAGTGTCATGGTGCCGGTTATATCGTTCCAGGTACCTGTTATTCCGTGTAATGGTAAAAATATCAGGGTGTCTTCGCTTGCCAAATAATTGCTTGAAACCCTTACTGTGCCTGAGACTATGCTGTCGTTGTCCACATCGGTGATTGTAATATCTTGCGTAATGTTTATTGCGGCCTGGTCTTCGGTGAACAGAAGCGGTGAACCTTCAATATTGCCAAGAACAGGTGCATCGTTTACAGCGGTTATGCTCAATGGCCTGACAGCGTAATCACTGAAATCGGTGCCATCGTTAACGCGAAAAGTTATAACTCTTGAAGAGGTAGATGGATTGTCTGTATTGGTGTTTGTATAGGTAACGCTTCTTAAGGCAGATTGATAATTTGCCTTGGTGGCATTACCGCTAAGAGACAGAATTCCGGTGGATTGGTTGTAATTACCTGTGATACCGCCCTGGTTTACGATACCTAATACATCTTCCTCCGATTTGAAACCGCCAGCTATACTAACTGTTGCAGCTTGTAAATAGTCATTGTCTATATCAGTTACCGTAATGCTCGAAGTTACCAGCACACTTCCCTGTCCTTCTGTATAATTTATACTTGTAATTTCAAGGTTCGAAAGCACGGGGGCATCGTTTTTATTGGTAACAATGAATTTCACGTTGTCGGAAGCAGAGAGCGGGACACTACCGTTACCACTGTCGTATGCTGTAAAAGTAACCGTCTGTTCGCCATACCAGTCGGGATTATTTATCGTGATGGTGGCAATTTTAGCTGCGCTTATTGAAACGGTGAGGTTTGAACCGGTGGTGGAATAGCCCCAGGTAATATTGGCATCGGGTTCCTGGGGGTCGAAAACATAATCGTTAAGGTTGATGGTGGCAAAGGGTGTTTCTTCAATTCTTGTCTGGTCAGGAATATCCGAGACAATTGGTGCAGTGTAATTGTAGGCCTCAAGGGAAGAGAACCAGAGGTTCCCCATTTTGGTGTAACCAGATGGTGCGGGGTGGCGAAGATCATACATGTCGCCAAAAAGAGTAGTATACCGGTAATTAATACTTGCATCGGTTTCCATGTTAACGATCCGAACAAGGTCCGGGCCTCTTAATGCCACCATGTTGGCCAGTAACTGGTTAAAATAAGAAGTCGGCCTGTGGTTGCCCGAAGAACTGGTACCGCCGCGGTTGATGATGCGTGCAAGGAAAACAGGCACTTTTTTATCAGCGCTGGATTCGTAGGCATCAACAAGGTCAAGTATTTTCGATACACTGGTCACAGTGCCCAGCGCAGAGGCAGAATCGGTCAAATCGTTGGTGCCGATATGCAAGAGTATGATGTCAGGTTCGTAGAAGGAAAGATAATTCCGGGGGCATGGAGAGAGTTCACACAACCCGGTAACGGGGTTAACACCGGTTTCGAGCAAAGTGAGCATCTGCGCGGCTGTAATTCCAGGGAATCCGGCATTGTCTGTATAAGCAAGGGGCAGATAACTGCTTCCGGAACTTTCGCTTCCTATAAAATCGAAAGTATATCCTTCGGCCGTTAGCAGCTGGTAAAGCCGGTACCTGTAGCCGCATTTTTCCCCGACTGACCTTCCGTCAATAATTCTTTCGTCATATGTTATGGAATTGCCAAGTGGCATTATTTTTAAAGGTTTGTCCTGGGGACTGGCCAAAACCAAAGGTAAAAATAACAGCGAGAAACAATATAAGGTAATCCTGTGAAGGGTTGTTAGTTTCATTCCGGTTATGAAATTAATTCGTACTGTTTTAACAAGTTTGCTACATATTTGTTGGTTTTCTGCTGCAAAATGGTTTTTTAAGCAATCATCAACCAACACTAACTATTGCGAACGGTAAAAATAATAATTAAAAAAACAGGCTTCACGGGCTATTTGATGAACTGTACAGAATGAATGTCAAGTGAAATAAAAATGGCAGGGAACGGATTTCTGCCGTTTAAAAATCACCGGGGTTTAGCATTTTATAGAGCAATATGTTTGAACCGGTAAGGATAAAACCGCCATCTGCTGTTTCACCCATGCCGAAACCCTCAATCCTTTCTTTGGTAAACCCGTAGTAATTGTACACAGGGTTTTCCCCGTTATCGCTTGTGCTGATTAAAAGCATTCTCCTGGTGTCGTTACGGGTATTGTAAGAAGTGCCAAGGATGTATATCCTGTTGTTTTTATAAACAAGCGCGCTGGCCGTTTCGCTTTCGCCGTTGTCTATAATCCTGGTATAAGTTGTATCCAGGTTGTTGTTGAGTTTCATTAGTAAAATATCCGAACTGCCATCTGTAATTGAAGTAGAATTAGCCAATACAAAATAACCATTGCTTTCAGGTATAGCTTTAATAATTTTTGATTCCTCATCGTTTGACAGTTTAATTTGCCTTATAATCAAAGGATGTAACCCGTTAATGTCAAATTTTATCACATTAATGTTCTTATCATTTCTGCCAGCGGAAAATTCTGAAATGGTACAGACTACTATATAACCATCATTTTCGCTAATAATGTAATTACCGATGTCGTCAATGGCAATTTTCTCATCATCGTCAGTAGCCCCGTGTATTCTTTCTTTGGGCCATAATTCACTTCCCTCAAGGCTTAGTTTATGCATCCAGATTTGTTTGTCGGGAATGTTTGTACCAACAACCACAGTGGTGTAGCCAATGCATACTATTTCATTATTTTCGTTAATCACAAGTCCCATTCCTTCGTCGTTGTTTGATGACCCGAACTTTCTGGTCCAGGTTGTATCCCCCTGGCTGTTGAACCTGAGTACCCATATATCGTTGTTACCGCTTCTAACCTGGTAAGTACCAATGGCAATAATCCCGCCATCGGGCAGGAGCGCTGTCATGGCAATCCTTGAACTGGTGTTTGATTCTCCGGCAATGGTTTTAAGGTCGGTTGTCGAATTGCCGTATTCATCGGTGACCAGTGTAAACGCGCTTGCGTTACTTTCGCTTAAAGAAACCGTACCTGTAACGAAATATTTACCGTTGGGCAACTGTTTTACATCACTTCCGTAATCGAGGTTGGTGGCCCCGTAAAACTTAATAAACGTATCCGATTGTTTTGAACTGATATCGAAATTGTCGCACGAAATTACCGCGGTAATTATCAGAAAGAAGAAAATTAATGTTTTAATATACGGGGTCATTTTTTATCTCTTTTTAGGCTGATAAAATGAAAAATTGTATCCGGCAGATATGGAGAAAGCATTCAAAGAGAAATCATCGTCTACATAATTGTATCTCCAGATAAGCTCATCGTTTGTGTACCTTAAATCAGACATAACTATGTTGTTTAGCCCGTATTGGTATTTTAAATCGAAGATGAGATATCCCCTTGGTATTTTGTATTTTAACCCGGCACCGAACTGTGCAGTATACAATATATTTTTCCGGTAAGGGGTCATTGTTATTTCGGCACCTACAGCGCCGCTTTCGGGTATGGCCGAAACGCCTGATACCTTATTGAAGCCAAGCCCGGTTTTCAGATAGAAATTAAGACCTTTGTATTCGATCTCATATCCTAACGACACCGGTACTTCATATAGATTGATAAACTCTTTCAATGAGGTAGAAATTGTTGCTGGGTCGGGCGAACCGGGGTTAATGACTGATTCTTCAAGAAATTTATATGAACTATGCACGTAATTTATCCCGAGGTTCAAAAAAATGCGCTTTGCAACATACTGGTTTATTGAAACTCCCACATGATAACCTGCGCCGGTGATGTTTTTTGAATCGGTATGGCTGGTATTTAAAGCTGAAAATTGTTCTATTATCCTGGGATTTGTAAAGTTTGTGCCGAACCTTAACCCGAAGGAGAATACCGACAGCGTGCGGAACGATTCGAACAGCGAAACAAACTCAACCGGGTCGTTTGGCATTACTTCATATTCAGGGTTCTTTTTCAGGAATTCAACCATGGTGCTTTCGGCATTCATCTGGTCGCCGTCGAACAGATAGGCCAATATAAGTATTTTATACGCCTCGTTGCGTTGCAGGCGCGTGAATCCGCTCTCGATACAGGGTTTCAGCATACCCGGTATTTCTTCGATAATGCCCTGCCTGTAAAGTTTCTGTGCTTCAACAAGCTTGCTGCCACAATCTTCTTGTGAAAAAGCATCAGGGGCAAAGTTCGACAGAAAAAGCATCAGGAAAAATACACCTAAAAATTTTTGCATCATAACAAACATGGTTGATTACAAAGATCAGATAATTTTATTTATTTATACAAGTTTTCTGGTAATTAATATCATACCCCACGTAAGCTTCCCACTCCCGCTGCGTAAGGTTTCGGCTTACCTTCGGACAAACCTGCCCTGCCATTTCATCGGCTTTGGTTGGCCAGTAAAATATTTTGGCATTCTGATGCGCCGAGATAAGGTATCTGCCGTCTGAGCTGAATGCAACCGACATAGGCCAGTTTTCAGGTACCAGTATTTCCACAGGCCGGAGAGTGAAATCCCTGGTGTTCCATATTTTTATCCTTGAATCGTTGCTCGACGATGCAAGCTGGCTGTTATCGGGACTGAATTTGAGGTCCACTATCCTTGCATTATGGGCGTTTAGCGTCCGGATAATGCTTCCAGAATTTACATCATATATATAAATAACACCACGGGTATCACCCCATGCTATTAATGTTCCTCTTCTGTTGAATGTAACAATGCTGACGATGTTGGCGGCAGATGATATTACCTTAGGTTCGGCGTTGGCCGTGTTATAAAGCAACACTCCTTTGTCGGTCCCGGCAACAAGGCTTCGGCCATTGGGGGACAAGCAAATGCTCCTGATCCTTGCGGTATGCGTGGCAAAAACTTTTCGCTGGTTGTTTATCAGGTCGAAAAAGATGATTGAATTATTGCTTGCCGAGGCATAAAGGCCATTGTTATCGGCTGCAAAGCAAAGTGATTCAAAGTAGCCCTGCTGTCCTGTCAGTAATTGCGGCTGGGAATTTGCCTGGTTCAGGTTGAAAAGCTGAATGGCTGTCGTGGTGGTGGCACATGCCAGCCACCGTCCGTTGGGGCTTATGGCCAGGTTTTTATTGCTGAAATTGTTATTTACCAGGGTACGCGGCTTACGGGCACTACTGTTCATATCCCACGACAGGATTTTGCCATCCCATCCCGAACTGTAAAATACACTGGTGCCAGGCACGAAAAATACCGACCAGACAGAACCTTCGTCATGCCCTGTGAGCAGGTTAAAATTCTTTCCGTTAAATGTTTCGAGCGCTCCGTGAAGCCCGCTGTATATATCAGGATGGTTTTCCTGGCCTGCATAATGGCTGTTGAACTGGTATGCCTGCAAAGCTAAAAGCCCTTTGAGGTCTGCATCGGTAACATCAAGTGATTTTACTGACATGGTTTGTGCTATGGTGTACATTCTTCTCCTGAACTCCATCTCTTTCTGCTTTTCCGCTTCTGTCTGGCCCTTTAATGCTTGTTGTGCGGTCTGTTCAGCCTGGTTCTTTTGTTGCTGGGCAAGCAAACTGGCCCTGGCGGCTGAATCGGCCCTTTGCTGCGCGAGCATTTTCTCCTGCTCGCTTAACTGAGACTCGAACAAAGCCCTTTCCCTGGCCCTTTCTGCAGAATCGGCCTTGAGCTGGTTGTAGAGCGCATCTACTTCTGCCTTCCCGGCTTTTTGTTCGGCAAGGCCCCTGAGCTTATCGGCTTCCTCTTTTTTCAACTGAAGGTCGTAGTTAAGGTTTTCAAGGTCTTTTGAAAGGCGCAGGTTGTCTACCCTTTGTGCATTGGCCCAGAATAGGAGGATAATAACTACTGCAAGTACACCGGCCATTGACAAAGCGAACCTTCGGGTACGGTCGAGCGCTTTGCGCTGCACCCTCACTTTGTTCTGTTCTTCCTGCTGGTATTTCTTTTCGCTGGCATCAAGAAAAACCATTACTTTTTCAAATGCAGGATTATACTTTTTTGCCCAGGCAAGGGTGGGTTTTTGTGTCCTCCTCCAGTTAAGTGCCAGGTGCAGGTCGGGCGGGCGCCACAACCCTGTTTGCCCTATCTGGTATAATGATGCAGCTTCTGATAACCTTAAATACATTTGCACCGAAGAGAATTCTTCTTCTACCCAGACTTTGAGTTTATCCCATATGCGCATGAGGCTTTCGTGCGATATATCAATCACCGAGTCGGCATCGAGCGGGATGCTTTCGGAAGGGGTCAGGAAAGAACGTCCCCTGGCTCTGAATTTCTCAACTACCTCTATTACTTTCTGGTCGGATACCTGTGCTATTTCACCAATGGCCTTTATGCTTGCCGGATGCCGGATGCCTTTGTTATCGGCTCCTTTTAGGGTTAATGACTTGAACAATATTTTACATATCTGCTGCCCTTCTTCATCAAGTTCTTCGTATGCTTCATTCGCGTGCATCGAAAGGGCATTTTCTATCTTGCCTGCAGACTCATAATCGCGTATCCTTATTGGCGTACCAGGTTGGTTATACCGGGCCCAGTATTCCCAGGTACGCATCATTACGTGCTGCAAAACAGGAAGCTGGTCTGATTTGTTCTCTATGCTGTTAAGGATATGATGCAGCAGTTGCGGATCAATGGCAGCGCCCCCTACAGCCAGCGGGCCCAAAATGGCCTCTTTGAAGTCATTCCGGGTCATTTGCGGGATAAGGAAATTACTTTTATTGATAAGCTTTGTAAGCTCCTGGAATTGCGAGCATTCACCAATAAAATCGCTACGCATGGTGAGTACTACATAAATGGGATATTCCTGGTTTTTTATGGCATTGACGATAAGCTTGATGTAAGCCTCGGTCTCGTTGATGGCCGTGGTATCTTTCCGGCTCTCTTTAAAACGAAAAAGCTCTTCAAACTGGTCGAAAATCAGCAGGATATTTTCTCCCTTCGGGTAGTTCATTTGCCTGATGGCGTCAACAAGTCCGTATGAACTGCGCCGCAGCATGGTATAATTGATTTGTTTTTTTATAGAGCCGTTCAGGCTGTATTTATGTTCTTTTTCGCTTTCGGCTAGTGCATTGGCGAGGTTTTCTACAGGACTGTTGCCCGGCCTGGTTGTAATGATCCGCCATGACGAACCGGCGTTGACAATAAAGCCCCCGTAAAGCGTGGGTATAAGCCCGCAATAAATAAGCGATGATTTGCCGCTTCCCGATGCACCGGTGACGGCAACAAAGCGGTTTTTTGCCAGGTAGTTCAGTACGGTTTCGCTATGGCCTTCACGCCCGAAAAACAGGTGGTTCTCCTCAACGGCAAAAGGCCTGAGCCCGGGAAAAGGATTCCTTGCCGACAATGCTTCGTATGTGTCCTGTATTATTTTAGCGGTCATCCTCTTCTTGTTTAAGATTGTTTACAAAGCTAAGGCAGAATGCTTCATCAAGCCATTCCGATTTTTGAATGGCAGTGTCATGTATAAACTTTAATACGTTTTCATCAATATTATCAGCGGTTACCAACCCAATAACATTGTAAGGCTTTTCTTTGCCAAACCCGGGGGCTTTAACCAAATCCTGTACTTTGGCATTAAACCAAAGATTGCTGCTATTGCCCTTGTATATCAGCACGGCATCTGCCACCACAAGGTTTTGTTTATGCATGGTGATAATGCCCGTATGCTGGTCTGAGAATTCAGGCTCAATAATATCTATATTGTTTTGGGCAAGGATATCATAAAACCTCGCAAGTTCATTTCTGTTGCCGTTTTCAAAAATAACATATACCTTGCTGTTAGGTGATATTTCCTTTACGGGTTTTTCTATTTCATCAATTTTTGTCCTTAACACTGATTTGAACACTTCAATTGGCGCTTCTACTATTTCTGTCCCTGCCGAAGACTCATCGCGTTTAAGCCTGTTAAGGTAAAGCGACTGACGCTGGTCGGTTGTCTTCAGGTCGCTTGGTATCCAGATAAGCCTTTTCAGCCTGCTGCCTGAAACCGATATTTTTGACCTGGCAATGATGTTTTGTAAATCAATCATCGAATTTTTCGCGTTTTTTACAAAGTCACCGTAGAAAGCGCCCATCAGGTGAACAGACAGGACAGAACGGTCGAGGTAATTGCTTACCAGGGCTTCTGCCTGCTCTTTGTCGTCGGGAAGTTTAATAAGGGGAAGAATATTATAACCGAGGTGCTGCAACTCTCTTTTTATCTCGTCGCGGCTTTCTGTCTGGTCGAAAGAGACTTCGGCCAGGTATACATATTTTTTGGATTCTTTTACCTGGTTGTCTTTTCCGGATAACAGTTCAAGCGATGCGTTAATATCATAGGCAAGGTCAATCAGTTTCGACCAGAATTTTTCACCTGTAAGGTCTTCCTCAGGTATCTCGAGTGTTTTCGACTTTTTGGTGTATCTGTTGATTTCAAAAAAATCATACCCTAATTCATTCACAAGACAATCGGGCTGCTGGTTTTCTGCCATTGGCATGGTCAATACCTTAAATATACGGTTAACGTATCGTGATGTATTATTAGTGCCTTGATATACAGCGTTATAAACTTCTTTTAATTCGCGTTGATATGATTCTGAGCCTGCATATTCAGGTGATAATAATGTTACAAAAATGGCAGTATTGGTAAGCACTACAGGGCTTTCGGTCCCCAGCAACTGTTTCCTTGCCCTAAGGTCATCGTGCAAAAGAAAGGTAAGGTCGCGTTTTGTAATCCTTTTAAGAACAACAGACAAATATTCACAAAATTTTGCGGCCCATTGCGAAAGAGCACTTCCTTCATCATCATCTGAAGACCCGTAACTTATAAATATGTCGTATTCATAATTCATATTAACTTAATTTCTTTAAAATTAAACAGTTGTTTCAATCAGTCCGAGAATCATGCTGCGAATCTCGGTATAATCAAATATAAGCAGGTGAAGGATATCTTTATCAAGTGAAAAGAGCACCACTTCATCAAGGGCTTTCAGGGTCAACTGGTTTTGTGCTTCATGTAAAAAAGGCTCGGTGTAAATAATGTCGCCTTTTTTCAGTTCAACACTGTTTTCACCTGAGGTAATTTCAGTTGTGCCCTGGTAAATGAACAACAGCGAAAAATGCCTGCTGTTTTTTGTCAGCACCAGGTCCTGGCCTTTTTGAAGTCTGTTATATTTCAGGTTCATGGCGATTTCAAACAGGATATCTTCAGGAATTTTCCTTAGTTCATAACATCCTTTCAAAAAGTCAACCTTGTCAAGCATCAACAAATCTGCCCCGTTCTGAATTTTGAAAAGGGATGATTGGATATCTGCAACATATTCAGGTTCAAGGCGTGGATATATCTTTTGAAGCAGCGTATCGTCAAGGATATTGATAACATAAGCTGCTGTTTCACGGATTAGTTTATGCGGATGGAACAGGCAGGAAATCAAAATATTGTCAGGCTCCTTGCCTTCATTAAGCCAGGAAAAAATTGCGCAGGCTTTGAAATAAATTGACAGGAGGTTAAAATCGCGGGTGATAATTTCGGGCAACAATTCTGCAGGTTTAACCTTTTCGGAAGGAAAATAATACTGCAGTTTTTTAATTCGTTCCTGGTGCTGAAGGTTTTCAAGCAATGGGAAGAGTACCTGTTTTACTTCATCCATCACAATCTGATCGAGCAATTCGATGGCATGGCTTATATCGTGGTCACTTCCTTCTTCAATGAGTTTCCTGATATTTGCAATGGAGTTGGAATTATAGGCAAGGGCAAGCAGGTTAAACAACATGTTGTAGTTTTCCTCAATTTCTGATCTCATGGCCTTTATAACTGCCAAATGCTTTTTGTCATATGGAATTGATTCAAATACCATCAGGTTCCATGACATGATATTGCAGGTGCGTACAATGTAATTTAGTATTTTATTTATATTTCCCGGTGATGCCTGGAACCTTGCTTCCCTAAGGGCCAAAATTGCCTGCCTGGCAATGAACTTATTCTGGTTCTCCAGTTTATTGAGCAGGAGTTCGATGGTTTTGGGGCTGCTTATTTTGCCATAGATTTTCACAATCCTCGACAGCAGCTTGTTATCGGCATCCGGCGACAAAAATAGCTGATCGAGGTATTCGCATGCATCGTCGCCAATTTTAACAAGCGCTTCAAAAGCATAAGAATAATAAACCGGGGAATTAAGAAACCCGACAAGCGTGTGACTGTTTTCAGCATAGGCCGTCCTTGCCATAGCTTTGATGGAGGCCTCTTTTACATCCGGCTCAAAATCACGCGACAGGTTGATAAGGATCGAAGAATATTCCTTTTTGTTAAAGTACCCGATTAGTTCGGCCGCCAGTACCCTGTTATTGATATTATTGGAATTAGCCAGTCTTTCAATGTGTTTTTCGGTTTCACCCATTGAGATTTTTTGTTCAAATTTCTCTATCAGCTTATTTTTGTAATGTTCAAGGTTGCCTGGCCCCAGCACTGTTTTTTTCAGTAAAGGCGTTGCCGATAAGAGGTTTTGTTCATCAATTTTGCCCATTACAAAACTCTGAACCCTTTCTGAATCTATATTTATAAGGTTTACCACATGGTTTTCATAGGCTATTGGTTCAAACTTCTCGGAGATGTGCAATGAACTGATTATTTTTTCGGGGGTGCCGTGATTGATCAGCGACATAAGTTTTTCATCGGTTGCTGAAAGTTCCTGGCCCTGTCGCAATTTTGATGTCCTGTATCGCTTTATGTTCGTTAAAAGTGCATCCTGGTATGATTTAATAAGTTTGACACTGACAAAAAACCATGCAATTACCACTAATGCGGTAACAATGTTGAGATAAAACAGGTTGATAAACCTGATTTTAAGAAGGACGAAAAGGATCACGCCCGAAAGCAACATTCCTGCAATTCTTGTTGTTCCCTCGATACGGGGTATAATTGTTGGATGGAACCTGACATCGAGCGTATAAAAAAGCACCCTGAGGGAAGGTATTTCAATATTGTACCTGGCTATTTCATATACCATTTTTATGGCCGCGATGATCATGAAGTAGAACGAAAACCTGGCTATGAAATTTGAATTTCCGAGTGTTAAGAATATTATTGCCGATATGGCAACAAAAATAAGCATGGCTGCCGGAATAATAACAAGGCTGTATGGTGAATCGTAAGAATAAAGAATTTTTCGTACCAGGAATTTCTCAACAAAAAACAATAACAGGAAAAGGGTACCCATATAGAGCCCCAGAAATTTAACAAACCCAACAATATCGGGATAACTGTCCCTGGTAGCAGCAATAAAATTAAAATGCACGAGGAACCCTGTCATTGAAGATAAAGTTACAAATAACAACAGGAGGATGGTGTATTTTGAATAAAAGAGCTCGTAAAATTTTGAACGCAGCGGGTTGATTTTCTTTGGCTTGTGCTGATAGGTCCTTGAAAACCTGTGTGCAGGGTTTAGGATGAATTGTATAAAAATTATTGCTAAAACAGCCAGGGTGCTGTACAATATAATGTCCTCAAATACCCTTGTTTTGTACATATACAGTATTGAGCCATAGCTTGCAGACACAATACCGCCATAGAAAGCAACCTGAACATAAATCAGCAACCGTTTTGTCTGGGCAGGGGTGAATATTTCCCTCGTTGACCGCCAGAAGTTAAGGTATGCAGCCATGTTCATCGGAAACATCAGCGCATAGCCTATTTTAATATACGTTTTGTTATATTCAACGGCAGATACATAGTACACCGCGAATGCTGAAACAAACAGAAGCAGGTAGTTAAGCAGCAGAAAGGCCCTGAAGGGTAACCTTGTTGATAAAAACGTGTATACCAGAAAGATGATTAACCCTGAAATACCCGAAATAATGAGTGCTTCGGGGATATGAAAATACTCGAAAGATTTGAGGAAAGCTGCATGTACCGAAATATCGAAACCTCCGATAAAGGCACCGGTAAGCACCGCCTGCACGCACAGGAGTATCAGTATCCAGATCTCCCGTTTTTTAATGTTAAATATTTTAAGTGTTATTTTGTGCATTGTTGATGCAACGCTACCTCAGCTTTGTTTCACAAAAAATTGTGATAAAAGTATAAAATATCTTACTGATAACATGAATTCTTGTCTAAGGGAATGACAATTTCGTCCAATGAATTGGCACTATTATAAAAATTATTTTTGAATGCCTTCTATTTTACCGCTATCTGATGGTTCTTTTATCTTATACTGTAATACCAATTAACATTTTTAAAAAGGAATAAAAAGTCTTAAAACGGGAAATCCTCCTGTTTTTCCTCCTGCAGTTCTTCAAAATGAGGTTCCTCAGCTATCTGGTGAACCGGGTTTCCATCAACATATATTGCCCTGTAGGGCCTAACCGGACAGGCATATTCGCATGCACCGCAACCGATACATGTAGACGGGTGTGTTTCAGGAATGGTAAGCCCGTCTTTATAAGGTACCATTCTTACTGCCTGCGTGGGACAATGTTCCGAACACGATCCGCATGCCGTATTATCGGTATACACAACACAGTTCTCTATTACAAATATTACCCTCCCGGTTTGTGTGATTTTTTTTGCTTCCTGTGTCAATGGTAAAATAGCACCTGTAGGGCAAGCCTCGCCGCACTTAGTACACTCGAAATTACAGTAGTTGGTATGGAAATCCATCCTGGGTACCATCATTCCCGTAAACCCAAATTCAAGAAATGAGGGCTGCAGGACCCCTGTAGGACAAACAGATACGCATAGATGACAAGCGGTACAATAATCCTTGTAATGTTCAAGGCTTTGTGATCCCGGGGGTGACACCGGGTAGTTCTTTTTTTCGGGTAAGAGCTTATTTGATTTGTCACCAGGGGGGGTGTCAGATGCTTTCAGGCTTTTCGATAACCCTGCCAGGCCAAGGGCATACACCAGTGACTGGGCAAGAAAGGTTCTTTTTGAACTGTCTGTTGCAACGGGCGTTTTACTTGTTGGTTTTAACAAAGATAACCTGTACCCGATACTGTTGCTTTCACACGAATCAATGCAGTTGAAACAGCCAACGCACCGGTCAAAATCAAGGTTCATGTTCCTGAAGTCAATGCATCCTGCTTTACATACCACCGAACATCTTCCGCAAACGGTGCAGGAGAACTGGTCAATTTTAATTTTATAAATTGAAAATTTCGAGAGCAGCCCCAGGAGAGTTCCAACAGGGCAGATGGTATTGCAATAAAGCCTGCCATGATAAAAGCTCATCCAGAAAACCAGGCCGAGTATGCCGGCTGAAATCCATAGTGTAGCCCAGTGAAACCCGTGATAGGTAACGGGGTATAACGAAAAGATGCCCAGTTTTTCGAGCCCCCCGGCAAGCAGGTTGTTTGCCCCGACCAGCAAAGGCCTGAAAAGGTCAGAGGAAATACGGCCAAAATTGCTGTACGGGTCAAGAAGGTTAAGTACCAGGTTGATCCCAAACAAAAGAAAGATAACGGGCAGGGCCAGCATTAAATATCTCAGCAGTTTATAAGGCCTGGTCTGCTTATGTTTTTTTCTGATTTTCAGTTTTCGTGAAACATATATAAAAATATCCTGAAGGATACCCAAAGGACAAATGGCAGAACAATATACCCTTCCAAAAAAAAGGGTGAGGAGCAAAACAACGAGAAAACCGGCTGCAGAAATGCTTAATACATTAATAAACTTCAATATTGAAGGTACAAATTGAAGAAATAGTAAGGTATTATACCACGATTCAGGTACGAGTTCCCTGAAATCAACAAAAAATGAAGTAAGCGCGATAAGAAATACTATTGAAATAATAATTCTTATTGTTTTAAGATGCTTTTGTTTCACGAGAATATATATTAGTTAATTAATTGGTCTCGTGGAATTTTCATGCATTAGGACGCTGCTTCAATTATTGTGTTATTACCTTTTTAAAAATTGTTCCAATAGCATGAAAGTTTCACCGGTTACATTGAAATTCTGTTTATCCTTAGTTTTTCAAGGTTGCTTACACCGCTGCCAAGATTGGTTGCCAGGGGAACATGGGCAAGTTGTGCCGGTTCTATGCCAAAAACTTTTGAAGCAGCGGCATCGGCGGCAACAATATCCGGACTTATAATCTGGTATTGCATTTCAACCACATCGGCAACAGATACTCCGCGGGGCCCGTTGCGTTTTAGTACACGAAAGGCGTCAACGATATTCAGGTCAGGTTTTTTAAATGTCGTGAAGTCTGCAATACATTGGTGCAGGTTGTTTTCGTGCCAGAACCTGCGGTCCCATACAACACCCATCAGGTTTTTCATCGAGATCGAGAGTTTTGTGCCGCCATGGGTCTTAAGCGTTGGAACATTGATGAAGACATCCGATTGCAGGATAAGCTCATGAACTTTGGCATTTTTCAATACTTTACCCTTCGGGATATCTACTGCCTGGTAATGGCTTTCACTCTTTCCGGTGACCACGGTCGCACCTGCTTTTTTTGCGGCATCTTCTATTCCGCTGTTTTTATAACACCTTGTCCATTCGTTTACCGTGTTGTCGAACACATAAACCGATTTTGCACCTGCCCTGAAACAGTGCTCGATAATACGTGCTACAAGCTGCGGATTGGTATTGGCTGCCTGTTCGGGTGGTGTATCCCATCCGATATTTGGTTTTACAACTACGGTCTGGTTCTTTTTCACAAATTTGGTCATTCCCCCTAACGAAGCAATGGCCTTGTCGAACATATCGGCGGCAGAACCGCCTTTTATAGCCACAAGGTCGAAAGGAAGATCGCCGGGCGCTAATTCCGGATTATAAACCCCTGATGCCATCAGTTTATCCACGCGGCCTACCGATAGGGCAGTCCCTGCCAGTAATCCCGCCCCTGCCGATTTTAATATAAATTCTCTGCGTTTCATAATTGTTGATCTTTCTGTTAAGTAAATTTAATCAGTAAATCGTTAAAAAACGTTTAAAAAGGGTATCATTTTACGTTTTATGGCAAATTTAGAATGAATCTAAGTAATATATATAAATAGTTGAATTTATGTATATAGATTGGTGAGAAAAATTGTGACAAGGTTTAAACAACATAAGGAGTGAAAGAAAAATTTCAGAAAGTTGTGAGCCATTGGTTACAGGTAACTACTTAATCCGAAGCCTGTTGAAAACTATCCCGTTGAAAAAGTTAGACTTACTATAGTTAATTTTGTATATTAAATTGTTCTAAAGGCTGCTTTAGAGGTCTAAAGCCTAACACCTAAAGCCTAACACCTAACGCCTAACCCCTAACTCCCTTCCTCCCACACCCCCGTTAATATCTTGTTGCTAACTATTTTCACCTATTTTTTTTTATAACATGAATAAAAGGTATTTTTGAACCTTAAAATTTAAATAACAATGGAAAGAGACAATCAGATATTCAGCTTAATTAAGAAAGAAAAGGAGCGTCAGTTGCATGGGGTAGAGCTTATTGCATCAGAAAATTTTGTCAGCGACCAGGTGCTCGAGGCCATGGGTTCGTGCCTGACCAACAAATATGCCGAAGGACTCCCCGGCAAAAGATATTATGGCGGCTGCCAGGTGGTGGATGAGGTTGAGAACCTCGCCATTGAAAGGGCAAAGCAGTTGTTCAATGCAACATGGGCAAACGTTCAGCCTCATTCAGGCGCGCAGGCCAATGCTGCAGTGATGATGGCCGTGCTCAATCCCGGAGATACTTTCCTCGGTCTTGATCTTTCGCATGGCGGTCACCTCACGCATGGTTCTCCGGTGAATTTTTCAGGAATGCTTTACAGGCCGGTTGCATACACCGTTAAAGAAGAGACCGGCACTGTGGATTACGACCTGATGGAGCAGCTTGCACTTAAAGAAAAACCGAAACTGATTGTCGCAGGGGCATCGGCCTATGCACGCGACTGGGACTTCAAGCGTATGCGCACGATTGCCGATAAGGTGGGTGCACTGTTGATGGCAGATATTGCCCACCCGGCAGGACTTATTGCTAAGGGTTTTCTGAACCATCCTTTCCCACATTGCCATATTGTTACAACAACCACACATAAAACACTCCGGGGGCCTCGCGGCGGTATGATCCTCGTGCAGCAGGACTTTGAAAACCCGTTGGGATTCAAGACACCTAAAGGACAACTGAAAACTATGACACAAGTGCTTGATTCGTCTGTATTTCCGGGCATACAGGGCGGGCCACTCGAACATGTTATCGCTGCCAAAGCGGTCTCGTTTGGTGAAGCGCTTACAGACAGCTACAAAGAATACATTGCCCAGGTAATCAAAAATGCCAAAGTAATGGCCAAATGTTTTATAGACCTGGGTTACAAGGTCATTTCGGGTGGTACAGATAACCATTCCATGTTGATAGATTTGCGTACCAAAGTACCTGATATCACGGGTAAGCAGGTTGAAAATGTGCTGGTCGAAGCAGATATCACCCTCAATAAAAACATGGTTCCTTTCGATAACCGTTCACCTTTCCAGGCATCGGGTGTAAGGGTGGGAACACCTGCCATCACCACGCGCGGAGTGAAAGAAGATGTAATTGAAACGGTGGTAGAGCTTATTGATGAAGTAATTACGCATATTGAAGACCAAAAGGTAATTACTGCCGTTCGACAGAAGGTCAACAAACTAATGGAGGGGTACCCATTGTTTGGGTATTGACTTTTATTTGTAAATATATCCTTAAGAATTGAATTTCATTTGAGTATCGAACAAGCCAGCCTGCGCTAAAGCTACGGTAGGCAGGGATTAACGATTTTTGAATGATGATTTAAAGGTACTTCTAAAATCAAAAATCGTTAATGGATATTCATTATTCATTTTTTAGTAATCAAAGACCAATAAAATGACAACTGACTGGTGGCTATACCTTGCCGTAATAGGCGCGGGCATCCTCGCGGGATTTATCAATACGCTGGCTGGCAGTGGATCTTTGCTTACACTACCCCTGCTGGTTTTCATGGGGCTCCCGGCCAACGTGGCCAACGGCACCAACCGCATTGGGATACTTTTCCAGAGCATCGTAGGTTCATATGCTTTTAAAAAGCAGAAAGTGCTTGACCTCAAAACCGGATATGTTTACGGCATCCCCATCGTTCTGGGGTCTGTTGCCGGAGCAATACTGGCGCTTAAGATCGGTGATGTAGCTATGGAAAAGGCAATTGCAGTGTTACTGGTATTCATGTTTTTCATGATCCTCTTTAAACCCGAGGTATGGATAAAGGGCCAGGCAGGCAGAATTCAGAGTAAACCGACCGCGCTCAACATGATCATTTTTTTTGTCATTGGTATTTATGGTGGGTTTATACAGGCGGGGGTGGGGCTGTTTTTGCTGGCGGGTCTGGTACTCGGCGTAGGCATAGACCTGGTAAGGGCAAATGCGCTTAAGGTTTTTCTGGTCTTGCTTTATACTCCTGTAGTTCTTTTGTTTTTTATGAATGAAGACCAGATAGACTATAAGCTGGGAATAATACTCGCCATCGGCAATTCTATCGGCGCCTGGCTGGGCACTAAAGTGGCCGTAAGCTGGGGACCTGCATTTATAAGAATTGTTTTGCTGCTGGCAATCCTGGGTTCTTCACTGAAGTTGCTGGGGGTGTTTTAGATAATTTATGCATAATTCAGTTTCGTGTAATTTCATTATATGATTTACCCCTGTCAGGGTTCCTAACCCTGACAGGGGTAGGTACATGGTTTTTGTTGCACCGAATTTGCAAATAATGTAAATGATATTAAACATTGTGAACAAGACACCGAACTTACATACTGTTCATAGCTCCGAGCGACAGCTATATCTGAACACAATTACATCATCCAATTAATGATTAATTCTTACTTAAAATTCCACAATCAGTTTCCCCGTCTTCAGAATTTTGTCTTTATGTACCAGTTTATAAATGTATATTCCTCCTTTATATTGAGCGGTATTCAACCTGAACTCACTATCATAAATATCAGCTGTAAAAAGCTTCTTTCCAGTTATATCATATATTTCAAAGGTATATGGAAGATATTCGGAGCTGGTTGTGATATAAAAAATTTCTTTGGCAGGATTGGGAAAGATTTTAAACTCCAATTCATCTGATTTTTCTTTAACTTCAGAAATAATAAGCGGGGTGCCGCTTTCCTGGACACCTTTTTTATAGTAGACGAGTTGGTTTTCTTCTTCTCCAAGCATCCACCAGTTTTCACACCAATAATAGGGGCCCCCAAGGCCTTCAATGTAAATATATTCTGGAAAACAACCGTCACAATTGTGCCAACTCCAGCATGAGTCACCTGAATTACCAACGATGTAGTCATATAATGATTGTTTACTTTTAGTTCTTCTGGAAATATCACATTTACCCATATAATAGATTAAAGCAAAACCTTCTTCGAAAACTGAAGCTCCGGGCAATCTATCAAAAACAGTATCACAGCAAACCATCGAAGTTAATGTATCATGCAAATAGGAGCTTGTAGTGTTATCGTTAAATCTTCTTGTTCTGCTTCGAATTAATTCTACTTCATAATATACAGTATCACCTCTGTCAGTTTTATTTAAGTATTTCCTGATGGTTTTCTGTGTAATTGATTCGGTAGATTCTACACCCCAAACCTGCCAGTATTCGTATAACTCATGTATCTCATCCCCGATATTAAAGTCATATACCTGCTTCCATGTAAGGTTTTGGATGCCGAGATCGGGATTCGTCATACCAGCAAGTTTAAAATTTGTTCCCTGATAGTAATAATCATTTTCATCGAAATCGGGAAACCTGAAAAAATCGAATGTTTCGATAATTCCGAAATTTTCAGCTACCCTGAGCGTTTTTGCATTTACCTGGTGGGTTACCGGGTTCATCATCTTATCATAGGCTTTAAAGCTAATGGTTTTTACCGAATCTGTGATGCCAAGCACATCTATGGCATCGTTAGCAGCTATCTCGGCAAATATTATCAGTGAATCGGGCAGTTGGTATGCAAGCCATTTTTCACCCAATACCGCATCGGTTTTAATTATTACGGTGTCATTGTTTTGGTTAAAAAAGAGGCTATATCCGTCGGGCTTTATGATAACCTTTTCTCCAAACCAGGTGGGGGCATAAGGTGAATAACAGTCAAAATTAATATGCCGGATTGTGCGCATGGGATAGAATATCGAATCCTCGGCAGCTTCGACAGAATCTATCTTTACTGCTTTTATCCTGCCATAATCATCTTCAAGGAATAAAGTGCGTTTGGAATAAACAACCTGGTAATTCTGGCAAAGCAAAATGTTGACAGTTGCCAGGATTAAAGCAACTATTAATATCAACTTTGACATAACATGCAGATTTTTTTATTGGCTTAAATATAGTTATTTATACTTTAGAATCAAATATTTAATATCCGATCTACTACTACTGACGGAGCATTCTCTTTTGTAAGCTTAAGTCAATGATTTATTTTTCAAAACTGATGTTGCAGAATTCTATTTATAAAAAGGCTTTAGTCAAGGCTTTAAGCCATGTGGTACTAAGGTTTTTTATTGATGTAATAATTGTTTAATACTTATTGCTTACAGAATTACTGGCATGTTTTTTGAATCATATATACTAAGTTGCAACCTACATAAATAGCTTTAATAACTAACTAAAAATTCTTACTTATGAAATCAGGAATATGTATTATTCTTGGAGGGGTAATCTTTTGCCTAAACCTCCAGGCCCAGTTTAAAGACTACGATCTTTCAACTTACAAATTGCCCGATCTTAAGAGGCATCAATTGGATCTACATTTAAATTTATACGGTAATTATTCGAATCATTGGGATCATCTCACCGATACTATAGGACGGCGATTATATAATAATAATTACGTCGGTTTCAATCCTGTATATAGTTTCTACAGGAATAGTGATAAATATCAAGGTTCCCTAACATCTACTTTTGGTTTGAGATTTGCCTCACATACACTAAAAGATAGTGGTGATATTATCATTGATAAAGAACATGGTATCTCAGAGAATTTTAATGTTCAATCAGAAAACCGCTTCTATTTAAAAAGAAAGTTGTTTATCGAATCAAATGTTCAATTAGTAAATCTGTATTCCAACAGCAAAAGTGAATATGAAACCGAGAATAAATTAAATCCTTATAAATCGGAACAAAAAATATCCAGGCATAGGGTTTATTCAAGTGCTGAAATCCTAATTGGAACCGGAAGAATAGAACCAGTGCAGGATATGCGTTTAGCATTGTACATTCTGGAGGAACTTCAAAAAGCCAATCGCCTTAAAAGAATACCAACTGAAGTGGAAATCAATGAATTTGCACAATTAATTTCTTCGCTCAGGAATGAAAGGTTTTTCGATAACCG
>JAFGPL010000277.1 GCA_016936215.1 Bacteroidales bacterium | reverse complement strand
TGCCGACTGGAATGCCGCTTCGGGCGATGCGAAGATCCTGAACAAGCCCGACCTTTCTGTTTACGCTACAAAAAACATGGGCAACCAAAATATTATCAACCTTGCTAACCCTGTAAATGCCCAGGATGCAGCCACCAAAGCTTATGTGGACGGGGCATCAGGCATAATCGAAACCGACCCGACCTGGTATGGAACCGCTGATACGTTAAGTGCAATTGGCAGAAAGGGTAAAGTGGGTATAGGTATCTTTGCTCCAGCTGCCCCGCTCCATGTACATGGAGCGTTAACTGGCGGCGGAAATGTGCTGTTTACCGGTGAATTTAAATCAAATTCACCGGGTAACCCTCCGGTTTCCGGATCAGGCACCCGCATGATGTGGTACCCCGATAAAGCGGCTTTTCGGGCAGGTTGCGTAATAGGAAACAACTGGAGCAGAGATAGTGTTGGTAATTATTCAGTTGCCATGGGGCACAACACTAAGGCAAAAGGATCGTATTCAATCGCTATAGGGCATGTTGCAATAGCCTCGGGCGATAATTCACTCGCAACAGGGTATAATACTCTTGCATCAGGACAATATTCTACTGCTATGGGGGCCAGAAGTGAAGCCACGGGGGAGCTTTCTACCGCAATGGGCATTTATACAACCGCCCCTTCTTATAACGAAATGGTGATAGGAAGATACAATACTGAATACACTCCCTTAGGCAAAAGGACATGGGAAACCACCGACCGCCTGTTTGTAATTGGTATAGGAACAGGAAACACCACCCGGCGAAATGCTATTACAGTGCTTAAAGACGGGAATACCGGTTTAGGTACGGATACACCCTCTGCCCCGCTCCATGTAAACGGAACTGGCTCCGGCGAGGGAAATGTGCTGTTTACCGGTTCATATAAATCTTCTTCTCCTGGTGATCCTCCAGCTTCAGGCGCAGGCACACGAATGATGTGGTATCCCGACAAAGCTGCTTTTAGGGCTGGTGGGGTGGATGATGCAAACTGGGATAAAGACAGCATTGGATACTTTTCCGTTGCCTTTGGGTATAATACCAAAGCAAAAGGAAATCATTCCATCACAATGGGTCACTATACAACCGCTTCGGGATTTTATTCCACCGCAATGGGTACTTCTACAAATGCTTCAGGATCTTCTTCTACCGCAATGGGTTTTTCTACAACCGCTTCGGGATCCAATTCCACTGCAATGGGTGGTTATACAACCGCTTCGGGACATTCTTCCACTGCAATGGGTACTTTTACAAATGCTTCAGGATCTTATTCCACTGCAATGGGTTACAAAGCAAATGCCATTGGTAATTATTCCTTTGCCATTAACTTGAGCAATGAAACCGGTCCCAATTTAGGAGCCAATGCATTTCGCATTTCAGGCGCCTACACCATAGGCGGCAACCTGGCCTGGACCAATTACAGTGACCGGCGGCTGAAAAAAGATATTCAAGTACTGAGCACAGAAAACAACCTCACTAAAATTATGCAGATGAACGGCGTGAGGTTCCGGTGGAAAGACAACGACAGCCTGCTTAACCTGGGTTTTATTGCGCAGGATGTGAACGACATTATTCCCGAATCGGTCCGTTACGATGAGTTGAACGACATCTATTCCATGGAATATACGGCCATTATCCCTGTGCTGGTTGAAGGGATAAAAGAACAGCAGAAGATTATTGAAGAACTGAAAGCCCGGATTGAGGCATTGGAAAAACAACGACCATAAAAAGCAAATCCACTATATGTTGTTAAAAAACTCTATAAGCAGAAAAATCTTCTAACCTGACAATTATAAATAAAAAACCATGTATATGAAAAGCAATTGGAAATTCGTGTTATTTGCATCGGCCACCATGATAGCAATACTCCTGATGAATAAAGCATGCGACGAGTATGACGACAATGAAGAAGAAACATACACACACGGTGTTCCTGTCCTTCTTACATCCGACGTTACTGATATAACCCAGTCAAGCGCAATATCAGGCGGAAACATAACCAGTGACAGTGGTTCGGCAATCACCGGACGGGGCGTTTGCTGGGGTGAACACCAAAATCCGATAACCGGTGATCATGCAACAAACAACGGCTCCGGTATTGGAGAGTTTGTAAGCAACATATCAGAACTGGCACCTAATACAACTTACTATGTCAGGGCTTATGCAACCAATAGTGACGGGACCGCATATGGAGATCAGGTTGAATTTAAAACCCTGGCTGAAGAAAAAATCCAATACACCCTAACACTTGAAGCAAATCCCGGTAATGCCGGAACAGTAAATGGCGCCGGCAAATATGAAGCAGGGGAAACAATTTTTTTAACAGCTGTACCGGACAATAATTTCATATTCCTTAACTGGACAAAGGAAGGAGTTATTGTTTCCAATACACCGGATTATAATTATACTATGCCGGCATCAGATGTTATGCTAACTGCCAACTTTGAAGAAAAACCCGCGTGCGAAAATTGTGTGACCGATAACGATGGAAATGTTTACCATTCAATTACCATTGGAACACAAACCTGGCTAATAGAAAATCTCAGAACCACCAGATTCAATGACGGTACCGCCATACCGGTTCAAGGTTTTACAATCCCTGGTTATTCCTGGTACGATAATAATAGCTCAACATATGCCCAAACGTATGGTGCACTGTATAATTGGCCTGTTTTAGATCAGGCAAGCAACGGTGGAAAAAATGTTTGCCCATCGGGCTGGCATGTACCTACTAAAGGTGAATGGACAACATTAACCGATTTTTTAGGTGGTGAAGGTAAAGCCGGGGCTAAACTGAAAGAAGCCGGTACTAATCACTGGAAAAGTCCCAATCTAGAAGCAACAAACGAGACTGGTTTTACAGCCCTTCCTGGTGGGTATCGTTACAAAGGAATGGGAGACTTCTATTTCATTGGGGAATCAGGCTTCTGGTGGAGTTCTTCAGAAAAGGATGCAAGTATTGCCTGGCTCATCATCATGGGTTATAATGGAAGTAAGGCAATCATTGAATACACTTATAAGACATATGGTTTTTCTATCCGTTGTTTAAAAGATTAAAAATATCCTAAGTGGTAGGGATTATCGGAAGCGCACCAATGATTCTTCAAGATAAAACCTCAGGTTCTTTGATAAAAATTACCAGCAATCTTCAGATTAACCATAAAATCAGTCTGATTATAGAAATAATTTTAAACCAAAACATTATGAAAAAGCTATTTATTCTTTTAATTGTCCTTCCACTTTTTTGTGGAATGATTTACAGCCAACACCTTATCAGGGTGAACAACAACGAGGCTGCTGATGCAGACTATAAAACGCTGCAGGAAGCTAACGACAATGCCGCCGACGGTGATACGGTTTATATCGAAGGATCGGCAACACAATATGCCGGAGCCAATATTTCCAGGAAATTGACGATTATAGGCCCAGGCTATTTTTTAAGTGAGAACGACAGTACGCAGGCAAATGGCTGTGGCGCCAAATTTAATGGTAATATCTATTTCAAAACAGGTTCAGAAGGCAGCATAATTGTTGGATGTGAATTTAATTACAGCGGCATCGAAATTTCGGTAAATAACATTCTTGTAAACAGATGCAATGTTTTCAATATAAGTTTTTCATCAAATTGTGAGAGTATTTGCATCCTTCAGAATAATGTATATCGTATTAATGCATATTCTGCAAATGTTAAGAATTGTATCATTTCCAATAATATTATTACTGGTGATATATTCACAGGTTCTTCCAGCGGACCTTTGCAAATCACAAATAATGTAATATCAGGATGTGCTAGCTATAATTCAATAAATTGTCATAATGCTAGCATTGCCAATAATATTGTTTGCTGGTTAACAGGTCAGATAATTACAAACACTGGTAATACAATCTTTAACAATATTTTAGCTGCAGATGGCACCAATGCCAACGGCAATCAGTACAACGTGGCAATGGCAAATGTTTTTGTTGATTTCAATGGCACAAACGGTTACAGCCCTGATGGCAAATGGCAGTTAAGAACCGGTTCACCGGCAATCGGTGCAGGCATTAGCGGTGTTGACTGTGGCGCTTTCGGCGGCAATTCACCATACGTTTTATCCGGCCTGCCCGACCTGCCGCATATTTATGAGACTTCGATACCCGGTACAGCTTATTCCGACAAAGGCCTATCATGCACCATTAAAGTGAAATCGGGAAAATAATCCGTCTTAACCTATACGTTATGAAAACAACAACAATGATTACCGGTTTTATTATCATTGGCATGCAATGCATAGGGCAACTGATTAACAAAGCCGAATACTTTATCGGCAGCGATCCAGGCTTTGGTAAAGCAATACCAATTACTGTTCCTAAACCTGAAGAAAACCTTACACTAAACTTCAAGGTTCAGACAGGTGAATTGCCCGAAGGTTTTTATACCCTGGTGGTAAGGGCCTGCGACGAACTGAACCGATGGGGTTTAAGCACTCAACAGGTTTTTTATGTAAAAAAAATGCAAAGTACCATCACCACAAAAATTAACAAGGCTGAATATTTCATTGACCATGATCCGGGCTTTGGCCAGGCTGAATCAATAATGGTAAATAAACCGGACAACAACCTTTCCCTGTCTTTTTTTGTCAGCACAGATAATCTTACACAAGGTTTTCATACCATAATGGTGAGGGCACAAGATGATTTGAAAAGATGGAGTGTATTGCATCAGCAGGTATTTTATGTGTTTAAGGACGCAGACGGGTTTATGGTAAATGTAACCGCCATTGAATATTTTATTGATGAAGACCCGGGAACAGGGAAAGGCATTCCAGTTGGAATTACAGCACCAGGCAGCAGTGTAACTGCAGAATTCATTGTAAATCTGGATAATATAACAAATGGCGACCATGTGCTGTACCTTCGTGCCAGAGATTTTTATAACCGGTGGGGAACAGTTTATGCCCATGCATTTTCAGTTATTGCAACCGGAACCGGTAACAAAGAGATTGCTTCGTGGTTAAAGATCTACCCCAACCCGAACAATGGAAGTTTTAATGTGGAACTGCCTGATATTCTGCAGGCTCATTATAAAATAACAATCTGCAACCCTGGCGGACAGGCTGTATTTTCCTCTGAAACACAAAACAGCAATAATCTTATGCAGGTAGATTTACCATCTGGTTTCTATACACTAACAATTGAAGACGGGAATCAAATATTTACCCAGAAACTGATAATCTCCAAATAATAAAACAAAAACTGAACAAAATAATTATCGCTGTTATAACCTGAAAGAAATCTCTTTTCAGTTAAAACATATTTGGGTGATACCTGTAAGAATACTCCTGGTTATTTAAAAAAGTGAAAGTTTCATCCGTTTAAAATTTTTATCCATTTAATATTAAATTGTTTAAAAATTTGAGAACGGATGTAACCGCTCCGCTCTCACATGAACTTTTTTAATCATACTTGTTTTTGAAATTTTTGATTAAAAAAGTTCATGTTCGTTTCATAATTTTTAGCATACTTTTTGCGTTGGTTTCAGGATAGTCTTATAAACAACATGTTTTTTACGATGTGAAAAATAGCTAACTTTATGATGATAAGGTTTAAGTAGTTTAAAAATATATTATATTCCAATGAAAATCCAATATCAGATATCACTCATTACGATTCTGTTTTTTAGCATAACCAACTCCGGGATTGCGCAAATAGTAAAACTTGAAAATATAAGACAGGTTACCATTGATACTTTTTTTCTTACCAAACCGGTCTGGGGCCCCGATGGCAGGCAATTACTGCTTACAGGACAAAATAACAGGGGATTGTATATTTATGATACCGTCAGTCATACTGTTGAAATCCTTGATAAAAACCTCCGGGTGAAGAACAAACCTATCTGGCTGAAAAATGGCGAAATTGCTTATTCTGCAAGAAATAAACTGAATTTCATTTCGCGGTTTAAAACCACCGGAAACGTCTCAGAAGATACGCTAATTGTTTTGAACACACAGAAGAAAAAAGTTGAAGCGGTTACCTGTAATGGTAACCTTATTGCAGAGGTAACACCCACCGCAGGTTTATATTACAACCCTGTCATTTCACCCGATGGCAAAAAGGCAATTATTCACCTTGGTTCTGAAATGTACCTTTATGCAACGAATGGCAGCGGGATGATACAGAAAATCGGCACCGGCCTTGCCAGTTCATGGTCTGCCGACAGCAAACTGGTTTTTTATTTTCTTGATACCAGCAATGATGGTCATCATACAAGCAATTCAGATTTGTATGTGGTAAATATTCATACAAATGTTCATCAACAACTCACACAAAGCAATGATATTACCGAGATGTGGCCCGATGTGTCACCCGATGGAAAAAACATCGTTTTTACAGATAGTAAATCAGGACGTATATTAATGGCAACCCTCAAATTTGTTGAGGAATGAAATTAAAAGTTTTAATCCCGGTGTTTCTGTGTCTGGAAATAGTTCTCAGGTCACAGGTTATATGTATAGATCCGGGTCATGGCTATGGCCCCAATGGTGAAAACCTCGATTCACGTACACCTGAAGAAATATTTACCAATTGTGCGGTAGGGCTCAAGCTTCAGGATATTCTCACGAATTCGGGCTACACGGTTATCATGACCCGTACACACAGCGACAGCGGTAGCTGGATGTCGCTTGCCCAAAGGGCTGAACTGGCCGATGCATACGATTCAGATCGTCTGTTGAGCATACACTGTAATGGCGGGGGAGGAACCGGCACCGAAACTTTCTGGTGCTACCGCAATACACCAAACCAGGCCATTGACAGCACCTTTTCGCGCATCGTTCAGGATTATATGGCCGATATGGGCCAGTGGAGAAGCCGGCGAAGCATAGAGGATTTTCTTTACCTGGGCTTTCATCTCGGCGTATTGCAAGGCTACACACCAGGTTGCCTCAACGAGATAGGTTTTGTAGATACCCCGGCCGATTTGGAAAAACTCCTGGATGATAACTGGCGGAATATTTTTGCAGAAGCATATGCCGAAGCCATTGCCAAAAGCCTTGAAACCAGTTCTGTTCCCGTATATAAACGTGGCAATTATCCGCTGATTATATATCCTAACCCGGCAAAAAATTTTCTTTTTATTGAAAATAACAGTTCTTTACCTTTCACAATAAGAATAATAAACAAAACAGGAATAATTGTGAAAACATTTTCATCCGTCAACCAGATTGATATTTCAGAATTGAAAGAAGGAACTTATTTCCTCAATATAATTGATAATTGCACATCACGCGTTGTAAAATTTATAAAAACAGCTAACTGATGAGGAACGATTTGGATAAAAGCATCATTGAATCACTGGATGGCAGTGATGACAGGCTTTTACCCCACATCCCTTATATTCTGCAGGACTTATGGGAAATAGGTGCTGATCCGGCGGCGATGGTATCGCTCATAAGGGATAATATCTTTAAAAATGATTTGAAAATTTTAGATCTGGGATGCGGCAAAGGCGCTATATCGGTAAACATCGCGAAAGAATTAAAACTGAAGGTTAAAGGCATTGATGCCCTGCCCATATTTATTGGAGAAGCTGTAAAATATGCACAAAAACACCAGGTTAACCATCTCTGCGAATTTGAAGCCGGTGATATTCGTTCTGAAATTAACAATTTAAAAGGTTACGACATCGTTATCCTGGGTGCGATCGGACCGGTTTTAGGCAATCTTCGGCAAACATTACAAAGTATTAAAAGGAGCCTTAATACCAAAGGATATGTTTTACTTGATGATGGTTACCTGGATGATGAATATACAGGTAATTACGATCGTTGTCTCAGAAAATCAGAATTTTACCATCATATTGATTCGGCAGGTTTTAAAATTGTAAAAGAGATAATTATGGTAAAAAATCAAATTCAGAACTCCTGATCTGGAATTGAAAAAATAGGAGTTTTAGGGGATTTTACCGCAAAATAAAAAAGCGGTAAATTTGGGGA
>JAFGPL010000276.1 GCA_016936215.1 Bacteroidales bacterium | reverse complement strand
ATATGTGACGAACCGCCGGATACAGCCTGTCCCGAACTTAATTCGGGAAGACCCGTACAGCCTGTCCCGCTTTTTTGGCGGGATACGATGGTGCACCTGCGCATAAGCTCCGGTGCATAAATGTGAGAGGCTCTCCCCGTCAGTTTATCTGGCGGGGCAGTCTACTCGATTAGCAAACGTTTTTATTTATTTGTCTTTTTATTTTCAATTTCCAGATAAAAATTTTCCAGCAATGTTGAAAGCCTCCAAACTGCCAATTGGCATTGAATTTTTCCTTACTATTCTCAGCATAAGTAGGAAGTATAATCTTACAAGTAATCATTGGTTCTTTGTTCACTTTTTCTAAAGCAAATCCCGACAAGAATTGAATTTCAACAATTGTTTTGTCCTTCATTGATCTATAAAGATAGAGATCGCAATCATACAAATTCGGAGAATCTACTTTCAATTTTGAAATTACTTGATTCAGCGTCAATGGATGCTTTTTTCTATTTGCTTTTTGTCTATATTTTCGAATCTCTTCTGCATTATCTAATTTAATATCCTCCTTATTTGTAAGTATATAAAAACAATTATCTGATATCTTGTTCCAGCAAAGATATCGGGTCATCTGAATAAGATTTTCAGTAACAGATTTTATCTTAATATCAATTGCCTCAATGTTCATTTTAAAATGTTTGCCAACTAGTCAATAAGCGAACTTTTATTTCGTTTATCCAGCTTATTTGGGTGGATAAGCGAAGTATTTGTTCGCATTTCTCTTTACTTGCTGCAGAGATTGTACCAGGAAGTTTATTTAAAAAGTATTTTTTGTTGTGCTTCATTGCCATGTTTCGGTTTTTGGGTCAAACATTGCGTTGCTATGTTAAAAAAGCAGGGAAAGTTACAATAATCGCTGAAAGAAGTCAAATTTTTCAGCGCGATAGTTTTTCTCTCGCACGAGTTTTTGCCCCGCCTCTGCCAGATATTTTTTCTTTACATCCTGCATGAGATGGCAGCGGTTATGTGGCACACGCGCATAACCACTATTTCTCTCCCCGGTGGAGTATCTTTATAACAGCAGTGTTTTTAGCGGTCCTGAGTGTGCAAAAATATACCCCGCCCGGGTAATCCCCTGCATCCCAAGTATATGTATGACTTCCTGCAGGCATATAACCGCGTACCAGTGTTTCCAACTTACGGCCGGATACATCGAAGATAGAGACTTCGGTTTCACCAGCGGCCGGTAAAACATATCTGATAGTGGTATATTGACTAAAGGGGTTCGGGAAGCCTGATAAAAGGTTACTTTCTCCGTTAACCGGGATTAATTCATGTTCTTCGGTTTGGGTGAAGGTGCCTTCGCCATTCGTTTTAACGAGATAAAAATCATAGTCTTTATCTGCTTCAAATGATTCTGTATAACCGGTGATCAAAAAACCTTTATCAGAAGTTTCTATAAGATCGTTACCTAAATCGTGACCAGTTCCGCCAAAATATCTTGTCCATAATATATTGCCTGAAGTATCCACCTTTGTCAGGACTATATCTACCTTTTCCTCTTCTTCGGCGGAGATATATCCCAAGATAATAAAATTGCCGTCTGCAACCTGCAAAGATCGCTTTAAAGATCCTGTTTTGGAACCCCCAATTACCCTTGTCCATAATGTATCGCCCGTTTCATTGGTTCTTACCAGGTAGCAACTGCCTTCCTCTCCACCAAACGATTTGGTAACTGCGCTCAGAAGGTAACCATTATCTTTTGTCTGGATAACATGGTAGGCCCTGTCGTAATCATCACCACCATAAACCCTGGTCCATAATGTGTCACCATCGCTGTTGGTTTTTACAAGATATGCATCGCCATCGTTATCTCCCTTTGACTGTGTATCACCGGTAAGGATAAAGCCACCGTCGGAAGTTTGCTGAACGCAACCACCCCAGTCAAAACCTGTCCCACCGTAGGTTTTTGTCCAAAGGGTGTCGCCGGTCTGGTTAAACCTTAGCAGGTAAAAATCTCCGGAACCATTACCGTAAGACATCGTGTGAGCAAGTACTACATAGCCCCCGTCGAGTGTGGTATTTAAACTATGGGCATAATCAGTCCCCGGCCCGCCATAGGTTCTGGTCCATATGGTATCGCCTGCATCATTGATTTTTATTAACTGAATATCATAATTCCCGGGGTTTACAGAGCTGGTTGTAACAGCCAGCAAGTAGCCGTCATCAGAAGATTTTACAATTCCGATACCTGCATCTTCCTCACTTCCCCCATAACTTCTCGACCATAAGGTATCCCCTTTGGCATCAATTTTTGCAAGGTACGTGTCCATCATTGCCGTGCTGTCAGGTCTTGATGAGCCGAAAATCATAAAATTCAGGTCGGAAATTTCGAGCGCCTTGTTGCAAACATCGTAATACCTGTACCCGAAACTTTTTTCGAAAAACTGACCTTTTGCAATCATTCCGTTGCAAAGAAGAAAACAAGCCAAACCGGAAAATATAAATCTTTTGCTCATTGTTTTTAATTTAAGCGTACTTTAATTAATAAAAACTATTTTACCCGAATGCTTACTGTGCTTCGTGTTGCTGGTTTAATACAATACTTGCATTTATGCCTGTGCCAGCGTTTGTATCAATTAAATACAACAACATTGAACAGCTTCTATAAAATTATAAAGTTTCCTGAGGATTAATATGAAAAAGTTTTTAACAAATACAAACGTCATCATGACACCAGTAATAAAGCTTTCGCCAGCATAAGGTTCGAAGCGGTTTCCTGATTGAATTTCAGGATTCAGCATAAAAAATTCAAAATAATGGCATGGTTGTTAAATAATCACCTCAATAATTAGATATTTTTCAGATATAATTCTGGTTTAAGACGGTAAAGAATATCACTGCCTGAAAACAGGTTTTCAGAATTTAATTAGCTTTGCAGATTGTTCTAATCGTTGTTTATTGATATGGAAGAGCAAAATTTTGCCCCCGGTTTTATTGGCGAATTGAAGAAGCTTTATGCTGCCTGGGCGGGTGAAGAGGTAATATCAATGGAATCCCTTCCCGAATCGGGCTCGGTAAGGAAATATTACCGTATAAAAGGCGCCGGCCGCATGGCAATAGGCGTATACAACCCCGACAATAGGGAAAACACGGCTTTTGTATATCTTTCGCGTCACCTCAAAAAACACGGGGTAAATGTGCCGGAGGTTTACCTGGCCGATCTTGCAGAAGATATTTATCTCGTTGAAGACCTTGGCGATATGATGCTTTACAATTATTATAACGCCAACATCAACAACAGGGAATCTGTGGTGAACCTTTATAAATCGGTAATACGTGAAATGCCCACGCTTCAGGCAAATGCTGCCCGTGGCCTGGATTTCGGCGTGTGTTATCCCCGTGCGGCTTTCGACCAGCAAAGCATGATGTGGGACCTGCATTATTTCAAATCGTATTTTCTGAAACTCACAGGGGTAAAGTTTTACGAGCAGGACCTGGAAGACGATTTCAATGCCTTAACCAAATTCCTGTTGCAGGCTAAAAGAGAGTATTTTCTTTTTCGCGATTTTCAGTCAAGAAACATCATGTTGCACAGCGGTAAAGTTTACTTTATTGATTACCAGGGAGGACGCAAAGGCGCCTTGCAATACGATATCGCCTCGTTGCTGTTCGAGGCCAAAACCAGTCTCTCTCCCGAAATACGTGATGAGCTGCTTGCGTATTATATCGAAATCTTCTCTTCTGTTAAAGGGTTCAATAGCAAAAACTTCCTTAAATATTATTACGGGTATGTATTGATAAGAATGCTCCAGGCATTGGGGGCGTATGGTTTCAGGGGATATTTTGAGCGTAAGCAGTTTTTTCTTCAAAGCATACCGCCGGCAGTGAAAAATCTTGAATGGCTTGTGCAGCATGCAGATTTCGGGGTTAAGCTCCCGCAACTTGAAAATTGTTTTGAACAGATTATACAATCGGAAATTAGCCGGCAGTTTGAATTACCTGCCGATGAGTTCACGGTATCTGTCAACAGCTTCTCTTATAAAAGCGGTATCCCGCTTGATAATTCAGGTAATGGCGGCGGGTTTGTCTTCGACTGCAGGGCATTGTCCAACCCCGGAAGGTACGAACAGTACAAGGCATACACGGGGAAAGATTACCCGGTAATTGAATTTCTGAACGGCCAGGGTGAGGTGCAAGAATTTCTGAACCATGCATATGCCATTGTGGAGTCTTCCATCAAGAATTACAAAGAACGAAATTTCGCTCACCTCATGGTGAATTTCGGCTGTACGGGCGGGCAGCACCGATCGGTATTCTGTGCCGAAGAAATAAGCAGCCGCATTAAACAAAAACCCGGTGTAAAGGTTATTACACGTCACAGGGAACTGGAAAAGAAAAAATAACACCGGCATATGGGCAAAAAAATGTGTGAAAAGCCAGACAGGAAGCAGATGGAAATCAATACAAAAGGGAATGTATACATTTGCAGAAAATGTAATAAAACAGCAGCAAAAAAGAAACACCTGTGTAAAGCCTTAAAAACAGCATTGTAGATGAAAGCCATGATACTCGCGGCCGGTAAGGGTACCCGGCTGAAACCATACACCGACCATAAGCCCAAAGCGATGGTTGAAATAAACGGCATCACCATGCTTGGGCACCAGATAAATTATCTCACATATTACGGTGTGGATGAGATCATTATTAACGTACATCACTTTCCAGGCCAGATAAAGGATTTTATACGCAACCAGAATTATAAAATCAGAATTGAGTTCTCTGATGAACAGGATGAGTTGCTCGATACCGGGGGCGGGTTAAAAAAAGCCTCGTGGTTCTTCGACGACGGTAAACCGTTTTTTCTCGTGGGTGTTGATATTTTCACCAACCTCAACCTGGAGTCAATGTACAATCACCACCTCAGGCACAACCCGCTCGCGACCCTGGCTGTAAAAAAGCGTGATTCTACGAGGGATTTCCTCATTGACCAGAACAATGTGCTGTGTGGATGGAAAAACAATATCACGGGAGAACAGGTTATCAGCCGCAAATCTGAAACAGGTCTGACAAATATCGGGTTCAGCGTGGTGCATGTTATTCATCCCCGAATATTTAGTATGGTAACCGAAACAGGCCCGTTTACCCTTACCAGTCTTTACCTGAGGCTTGCCGGCGACCATACCATCCTGGCATATCCGCACAACAATGACCAATGGTTTGAATTTGGCCGCACAGAAAACCTGCTGAACGAAAACCTGCTATCTGAAACATTAAAAATTCAGCAATTATTCCTTTAAATAGTGGCTCTAAGAAAACGCCAATTACTGCGTTATGCTCGTCTTTCAAGTCAGTCATTTACTTTAGTAAACTCCTGACTTT
>JAFGPL010000275.1 GCA_016936215.1 Bacteroidales bacterium | reverse complement strand
TACACTAAGTAAGTACAAATAGCATTTCCTTCTCAATTAAGTTATTAACTCTCAGTATAATACACCCGAAGTTAACGCCAATGCGCATTTGCGGGACAAACTGTGAAATAAGTCTTTCATTTGGTTCAGTAAGACAATTGATATGACAAAAGGTAAGTTTTTTTATTCTTTCATCTGAAAATCCATGCTTAAACTGGTCTGGATTTTTTAATCGGGAAAAATGATGGATTACAATTTAGACATTCTCTGGTTCACAAAATACAGATAGAACTTAAATCCCCGAGAATTTAATTTTTATATCGGAATAGGGAAAGATGTTCTTAATACTCAAAACTTTATTTTGATTTTTTTTAGAATTATTATCTATGAAAACCGCAGTTGATAACCTGAATACAATAATTGAAGAAATAAAATATCCGGCTCCGTTGCACAATTTGTATTTCGAGGATTAGCATTATATTGCAAAACTCGCGGAAAATTTTGAGGAGGTGGACGCAGCATTAATGCTGCGGTTTGGAGTTTTTAACCTCGAGCTGAATGAGGGTTTGTATTCATCATTCAAAACGTTCAGGGATGAAGACGAATACGATATACAATGTTATCACATCATAGTAATTGAAAAATTTAATAACGATGTTATCGGAACTTACCGTATTCAAACCAATGAAATGGCTCGTAAAGGAAAGGGGTTTTATTCCGCAGACGAATTCAAACTAAACCACCTGGGAAGAAAGATCTTAAACCATTCTATTGAAACAGGAAGGGCTTGTATTGCAAAAGACCATCGGAACAAAAGAGTTCTCTACTTACTTTGGAAGATTATATACCGCTTTATGATGGTTTATAACAAAAGATACCTCTTCGGCTGCTGTTCCATAAAAAGTCAGGATCCTTTAGAAGGTATCTGCTACCTGAATTATCTTCGTAAATACGGATATATCCATAAGAAAATTCTAATTAAGGCAATCAATGGCTATGAATGTAAAATGCCACAGAAAATAGAACTGACAAATTATTCAATAGATGTTCCTCAACTTATGGGGTTGTATTTAAAATATAAAGCCCGAATATGCAGTTATCCCGCTATAGACAGAGAATTTAAGACTATTGATTTTTTAATGCTGCCTGATTTAAAAGATGTAAATGAAACCATTTTAAAAAGATTTGAATGGTAAGACCAGCAAAAATACCAGTTTTTACAATACCTATTTAAAAGAATTCCAACACCTTAAGCCGAATCCTGTATATTCTCATTCAAGGCGCACCGCTACATTTGCAACAAATATTAAGTCGTTACGATTGCTCTTGCCTTTGATTCTTGTCTTTTCCCGGGTTTCTTTTTTTTCGTTTGTGGCTTAACTGATTTTATGGGTGATTTATTTTCATTGACTATTTTATTTAATCCAATTTTTCGTGATTGACTAAAGAGTTTATAAAATTCGGGTTCCTTCAATTTAAACAGTTCCATCAATTTGTCCAGTTTTGTTTCAAACAATAGAATAGTCTTTTTTACAAGCACTTTAATCTTTTGTTCAATTTTATTTTCCTGCCTTGTTAATTTCTTAACTAATTCAGACTGCTTCTTAAATTTCTTATAAGATACTTCAAGTTCATTAACCATTTCCTCTGTCAAGCCATAGGAAGCAATATTTTTCAGACTTTTACCGTTTTTTTGTTTTTGAGCATTTTTAACTGCCTTATTATAATTTTTTCTTCCTTTCTTAAGTATCTCTTCACATTTATCCAACACTTCAGAATCCTTTGCTTTGAGTAATTTGTTTTTGCTAATCCTTGCTGTTTTGGACAATTTTTTATCATAATCGTTACCGTAAACTTCCATAACAGTTGCAACCGGCATCACATTGTCAGTAAGCAGAATTAACAGGTTGTTTTTCTGCTCAATATTGGTTCCAAGGCTTTTACTCTTCTTTTCATCCAGTTTTCTAAGCTTGTTTAGGTTCCTCACAAAATCATCATAGGCATCTTTAAATGCAATATTTGTATTCCACTTCTCAAGGTTTTTCTCAAGGTTTTCATAAACCTTCTCAAACATCTGTTTTGTTTCTTCGTATTTCATGTTTTTTAGATTATTTAAGGTTTTGATTCTCTAATTACATATTATTGTATAACCAGCTCAGAAATATTCCAATAGCCATAGATTCTCTTTACAAAATCAGATGGTTTTTCAATTAATGCCAGCTTCACTTCAGGAAGAATTAAAGCGAGTTTTTCATTTTGCAGATTTTCAATCATGGTTTTAATCAATGCACGATTGGTCTGATTTAAGCCTCTTGCTTCTTTCAGACTGAAATATGATTTAAATTCTGCATAATCATTTATCTCACCCAAAATTTGTGTTGCTGATTTGAGAGATTTTGAATAAGCCTTCAAAAATACAGGGTAAGCCTGTTCAATCATTCGAACCTGGTACCATATATTTTTAAGCGCCTTTCTCAAACTGTGCAGATTATTTTCAGATTGTTCGTTAATACAAAGAGTAAGAGCCTTTCTTGCTTTACCATAAGAATTCTTTAATCCCTTTTTCAATACTTCTGAAAAATCTTCAATGAATTTTATTTTGTCAATGTTTAATCTGGCCATGTGCAGTTTCTGAGTCAACGTACCAAAGAAACCTCCCGGAATTTTCAGATAATCCAGGCTCCTCTCCTTATCCTTCCTTATCTGATAAATTAAATGTGTCATACAGGAATAATCGAGTTCCTGAATAAACATCTTTTCCAAATTCAGTGATAAAGAAAGATATACCTCGTAATTACGCAATTCGCTTAGCTGATTTGAAATATTCCGGTAAAAATTCTTTTCCCTTATATAACTGCTATAACCTATTTCATCTTTAATCAGCAACAGAAGGGCCCGAATTTTCTTAATGGATTTCCTGATGGAATGGATTGATCCATCCGGATTTTCATCAAAATACATGGTTTTTTTTTCGATCACCGAAATATAATGATGCAATGTTTTAATTATTTCCGGTTGAAAATTACCTTTCTTATTCAACTTTAAATCCAACTTTTTAATGTTCTAATTCAAATACTTAATCCAAAATTAAAGAATTCATTTTATATTTACATAAACTTAAGAATTATTTAACGTATGATTTGAATAGCCCTTATTTAATTATTTTTCAGTTATCTAATCAACGCCGAGTCCATCTAGCAATAAGCTGATTAACATAAAAAAGACAACTCCCCTTTACGAAAACCATCGTATTGCGTATTAACCCATCTTCACTTTTAACTTCAACAAATAAAAATGGATACGATGGCCATACTCACTGGAGCTGGGATTTTTGAAGCCACGCTTTAAAGTGGTGAGTAACTAAACGAAGCCTGTCTGACTGGGGTATCCAGGCAGGCCTGTCTGACTGGTATATCCAGGCAGGCCTGTCTGACTGGGGTATCCAGATAATAATTTCAAAATAATCAAAAAAATATCAAAGTATTGGTCAGCATGAGCCATACTTAACTAACTGATCCCAAAATGATGAATGCAGATCAAATCCTCTTTGGCTGTATTACTTAAACTATATTCAGCCATTAAGTAAGTAATTGACTGTTTTAAAATCTGCTCTTTGGTATCACTTGTAAATCCACTTCTTTCGGATTTTTCCCATTTTGCCCTGATCAAATCTATATAAGCCTGCTGTTTTCAGGTTTGTCTGATCAAATCGTTGACAAGCTCACTTTACTTGAATATTCCTTGCTGTTTGTCTTAGCTTTTAACCATTCATCATTTGGTTTCGAAAACGAGATACTTTGTCTTGGAATATTTCTATCGTATTTTGATGTAAAATCACACCAAATATAAATCATAGACCATTTTTGTCTAAGTATTGTTGGCAGGCACATCTAAAAATTCTTAACTCCTGCCCAAAAAGCACATAGTTATTGAGCAATGGATTCCTCGTAACTTGCAGCCTCACTCCTCACTTCAACATTCAAGATTCCCTGTTCGATATTCTAATCTGCTCCATACCCGATGTCCTTTGGCGCTATTACACAAAGTTGCGGAGGGCAGGGTTCCGGGTTCCTCCCTACTCCACTAAACGGTATGGTTTCTTCTGCCTGTGTTCTCGCCCAAACATATCAATAGCCCTGACTTCGATTTGATGTAAACCGGGATTGAGTTTTGTGGGTACCCTGGCATACCATAAATGATTACAAAAGTCGGGATTCGATGGCCTGCGTCCGTCAGGCAACTCTTCTGCAAAATCGTAGTCGAATAGTATTTTTAAGTAAGAGGGATCATAATTTTCGTAGTACCGCATCGGAAACCAGTTACCGTCATCAACACGATAGAAAACAGAATCGGATTTTGTACCGATGAAAAAATTAGCCACAATATTTGCCGAGGTTGGCACATTTGCTTTAACAACCTTTGGAAGATAGATTTCAAACTGATAATCAGCAGGCTTTCCTGCCACTTTATAATCGAAAGTATATTTGTTGCCGGAAAAATTCATATAAACATACCCTTTAGGAGTGCCATCGCGCATGGTGGAAACCGGTACACCGTCAGGACCCATAGGACCACTGTACCAGTCACCGCAACTTGCCCCAACATTGAAATGGTGGTGTGGTTTTTCCTGCAGCCATCCGTCGGTAAGCGAAAAAAAATCCTGGCTCTGAAAATGGGTATGAGCCGAAAGACTTAGTGTATAAGGGAAATCCTTAAGAATGAGGAAAAGCCGCTCGCGATCGGGGATTCGGAAAGCACCCGGGCCTTCACGTTCGCTAATAGGAATATGAAAAGCAAGCAACACCAAATAGTCTTTGGGGACATATTTCAGGTCGTTTATCAGGAACTCGAACTGATCATTGCGAAATCCGCCAAAATAACCGCTGTTATCGCGCGGATCGGGATATAAAACATCGTCAAGTACAATAATGTGTACCTTACCATGATTAAAGGCATAGGTTGCAGGGCCAAAATGGTTCTCAAAGCTCTCATCGGAAAGGCTATCGGAGGTAACATCGTAATTTTCGTCGTGATTGCCCATTACATTAAACCAGGGGACCCCCATATGGCTAACTACCTTTTTATAGGGCATAAACAAGTCGAGATTATCGCCGACAAGGTCTCCAAGGCTCAATCCAAATTCAACACCTTTTACACCTTCCAGTTCCTTTACCAGCCCGCGGTAAAAATAATCAACCTCTGCCTCGTTGTATGGTTGCGGGTCACCAAAAACAAGCATCCTGAAGGTATCGTTACCGGCCGCCGGGATCAAAGGGAAATTTATCTTACCTGGCAAAGGCCCTGTCGGCAAAACACCATCATACTGCAAATCTGGAGACCCGTTTGGTTTATGTATATAGTAAAACACCGGCTGGTTAAGCTCATTCAAAGGCAGCACATAAGCGGAAGGCTTTATCACGAAGAATATATTGTCGTTACCGGCCCGGAGTTCATAGGCCCCATTTTTGTCAGTCAGGACAACATCCACCCCGTTTGAAACAGCCACATTGGGTATACCTTTTTCCTTAGTGTCTAAAATGTTGTTACGGTTCTCATCGGCATACACATAACCATGCGCCACCTGCTGTGCATCGCTTGCCTGAGCAAACACTGCAAAGATTAATAAAAACAGGTAAATAAATTTTATCATATACAATATTTTTAAAATTTGAATGGGAAAATACAATCATGTCCGGATGCAAAAATATTGATTCGCAGACCGGAGATACTGAAATTATCATTAAGAAATCATTAATTATGCGAATATTTATTGCTTAGCCCTCCTATATTGTTTTGGATAGTGCATTATTGTAAAGCATCTATTATACTTTCTAAATCCATTACTTTAGCAAAACCCTTTCTTAATACCTGCAATTCTGTCTCTTGCATATCCGGGTTGTCAGTTGAAGTAACATCGCTACCAAAAATTATTTTAAATCCTCTTTCATAGCCTTGTCGTGCGGTTGTTCCACAACAATAGTTTGTCAGTGTACCACATATTATGATAGTATCTTTTCCTAAATTTCTTAATATTGTTTCCAATGGTGTATCATAGAATGCTCCATATGATGATTTGTAAATTATAAAATCATTATCCATAGGCAATAACTCATACCATATATTACCTTCTTTAAACCAGCTTGGTGGCAGCAAAATTATTTTTTACGAGTGAGGCACAAGCGGACGCTTGCGCCAGTTGGGTGATTTTTTTCTTAGTTTCAATTTCCAATAATAAAAACTGGATGGGGCTATCCCTTCATTCGAGCAGAATTATTTTGTACTGAGCCCTGATTCTTTTTGCCTGTTTAAAAGTGCGATGAATTTGGTGTCGTCCAGCATAACTTTTTTAGGGTACAAGTTAATCCTATGAAGCTATTGCTACAACACGTGGGAGGCCGAATGCTTAGGTTAGAAGTCAAGCTTTATAGCGGGATTGTTTTCAACGGATTCCGGGTTTCGGGTGGCTCGCGGCTCGAAGCTCTCGGCTTATCAGGGCTTTACCGGGACAAAATACAATTTGGCAGGTAATTCAACTCAAAAACCTTTATCTAAAGCAGTAAGTTCTCAAGCTTACTGTCTCTTTTTTGTGTTCAACTGTGCCTTAAATCCTATATTGTTGGCAACTGGGCTTTATTCCATTCCTTAAAATCAATAATAATTTCATCAATTGTTTTATTATAAATGGTTTTAAATCCATTACTAATATTTTTATATATATAAAGCGTTTTAAATTTTTCTAATCCCCATTTTTCAATTAAAAAATTTACAAATACACCTGAAACTGGATAACTGTTCTTGGTAGAGAAAAAATCAATTTGTTCAAGTATTAATTTCTTTAATGTGTCTGCAGGAAATGAATACGCTAATTCATAATTGCTTTGTTTTTGAAAGTACATTACTACGCCTTCAGCCAAAAAATGTCCAGTATTTTCTCCTACTGAATAATTAAAAACAAAATGTAAGGATTCATGCTCAATTGCTCCAAAGTCAAGTGAATGACATTCTCCAAATTTCTGTAATCCCCATGTTTTACCACCTTCTCTACAAATTCGTTTCCATTCACATGTCAACATTAAAAGCTCATTTTGTGTTTTATGAATAAAGCAAGGAATCTTTGTATTAAAATTGTCCAGGTTATAAAAATCTACAATCTTTGTTACTATAGAATCATAAAACTAGGGTATTTACTTCTTGCCACATGATTAAAACACTTACTATACCTTATTTGTAAGGACATTCTTTGATAAAATAGGTTCAC
>JAFGPL010000274.1 GCA_016936215.1 Bacteroidales bacterium | reverse complement strand
GTGTCGATTATATTATAAAACCATTCAGCAAGGACCAGTTAATTTCGGTTGTCAGAAAATATGCCTTCAGCGGGAAATGATAAATTTATTATTGTTTGTTTAAATGATGTTTTTCAACATAACTATTAATACCCTATAAACATAGACGATCTCAACAACAACTCAATTGAAAACACCAACATGGAATTTGGTAATGAAGCCATACAACATTTGAATGAAACCCGAAAGTGGACATTGTTCCTTTCAATTGTGGGCTTTGTATTTTTGGGGTTAATGCTGATTTCTGTGTTAATTGCTTTGGCAGCCGGCAGCAACAGATTTCCCCAGGCAGGAATCGCTGGAGGTTTTGCCTTTCTGATAATGCTTATTTTTTGTGCAGTGTACTTTTTCCCTATCTATTGTACAACACCTTTAATCTTTAACACTACTGTTTCATCAGTGGCATTGCTGTAAACGGTGGCTGATTTTGAAAATGTCCCTGAGGAAGCTGCATTATAGGTAATTACAATGTCTGCAGATTTTCCCGGCAGTATGGCTTCTTTAGGATATTCCGAAGCAGTACAGCCACAACTTGTTGCTACCCTGTTGATGATTAACGGCTCATTGCCGTTATTGGTCAGTTTAAATGTATGAGAAACAGGTTTGTTTAAAGTAAGGGTTCCAAAATCATAACTTAAAGATTCAAATGCGATACCGGCCTTATTCATTGGCTTTGCACCGGAAACCGATGCCATATCCTGTGAAAAGGCGACAGAAGAAAGAAATAATGCACTAAGAAGGATCATGGATTTTTTCATGGCGATTTTGTTTTAATTGTTTGTTAACTGAATTCGCGTTATAACACCCTCACAAAGGTAATGTGAGGCCGCATCTGCCTTTCCAAATAAACTTCTAAGATTTGTAAATGAAGTGTAAATGATGTGTTGCGTATTGTTTATATTTTATAATATTATGCTTCCAAATCAAGGCAATTGAATACAAAATCAATCAGATTATTTGTGCTGCTGGGAGTATTTACCATTGTCTGCATCATCATGGTGCAGGTAACCTGGCTCATTACCAGCATGAACAGTGAATCCCGGAAATTCAACCATTCAGTTCATGTTGCCCTGTTCGAAGTATTTAAGAAATTGTCAGGAAGCGCCCAAGTTCCCGTAGAGAATCCGGTTCGCAAAATCTCAGAAGATTTTTATGTGGTTGACCTGAATAGTGATGTAACTGCTGATGTGCTTGAATTTTACCTGATCAACGAGCTGAGTAAATTAAACATACGCACCGATTTTGAGTACGGAATTTATGATTGCACTACGGATCGTATCCTGTATGGCAGCTATATGAGCACAAAGGATGGGAAAAGAGAACCTGAAAATAAAACCGTTTTACCTAAAGTTGCCGGCCTTACGTATTATTTTGTAATCCACTTTCCTAACCGCAATGAGTTTATCCTGAATTCAATAAGCGTATGGATCTTTTTTGCTGCGGTTTCAGTAATTGTTTTGATTTTCTTTGGTTATGCACTTTATGTGATTCTGCGTCAAAAGCGGCTGGCCGATCTGCAAAAGGACTTCATCAACAACATGACCCATGAATTTAAAACACCTTTGTCCTCAGTTAAAATTGCTGCCGATTACCTCCTTTCGAGGGAAGATCAACTGGCTGATAGCAGATATAAGAAATATGCCGAAATCATCTTAGCTCAAAACGAACATCTGAACCGCCAGGTTGAAAATGTATTGCACATAGCACGAAACGAGAAAGACTCCTTCCGCCCGAATAAGGCAGCTGTCAGTTTGCCTGAACTGGTTGATAAAATTGTGACCGGGAATCAGGCGACCCTGAAAGATCAGGGACGGATTACCTTCATAAATACTGTTGGAGAAGTGATGGTTGATATGGATGAGCTGCATGTAACCAACGTACTGGCCAGTCTGGTCGACAATGCCCTGAAATATTGCACCAGAGAGCCTATAATAGAAATCCGGCTTGAAACAGAAAATAGCTCTCTGAACCTGATCATCAAAGACAATGGCATCGGCATACCCAAAGCGGAAATAAAACGGGTTTTCCAGAAGTTTTACAGGGTTCCCACGGGAAATGTGCATAACGTAAAGGGCTTCGGACTGGGATTGTACTATGTCAGAAATGTGTGTAAGAGCCATGGCTGGCAGATTAAACTTACCAGCGAAACGGATATCGGTACGCAGATTATCATTCAAATACCCATGAAATAACATGAATGACAAAAGAACCATATTGTATGTGGAAGATGATGAAACCCTAAGTTATATCACAAAAGACAGTCTTGAAATGCACGGCTTTCAGGTGTTACATTGCACCAATGGAAACGATGCCCTTTTAAAATTCAGCGCCAATGAGATATCCATATGTCTTTTTGATATCATGTTGCCCCGGCTGGATGGTTTCTCCCTGGCCAGGGAGATCCGAAAGATCGATGCTGAGGTGCCCATTATATTTCTCACGGCACGAAGTCTGAAAGAAGACAGAATAGAGGGGCTCAAACTGGGCGCAGATGATTACATGGTGAAGCCATTCAGTATTGAGGAACTCATACTCAGGATTAACATATTTTTAAAACGAAGTAAGATCCATACTGACAAAACCGGCAATCAATTCATCGCATTGGGCTTATATGTTTTCGACAAAAACAACCAGCTCCTTACTTTTGATGGCAAAGAAATACATTTGACACAGCGCGAATCAGAACTACTGGCATTATTTGTTACCCATGTGAACCAAATTGTGAAAAAAGAGGATATTCTGAAAAACATTTGGTATGATGTGAACAGTGTTTACAACAGAAGTCTGGATGTATTTGTATCCCGGCTCAGAAGAATTCTGGATGCAGATGCCAACCTGAAGATTGAAAATATTCATGGTGTCGGTTACCGCTTAAGAAATATGAGCCAACGTTGATTCAGGTTGTGATGATTTCCCGGTTAAGTAACAGGGTATTGGCATGTTGTTTCAGCAGTCCCAGGGTATAATCCATAGATACGGAAAGCTCCTGAGGCCCCTTGTAGGCGTTAGAAACCATTAGCAAATGATCAGTCCCATTGCGGATAGAAGTCCGTTCCTCGTCACTTATTGGGGTGCCAATGATGGGAATACCCATTCGGTATTTACCCTCCCTGTTTCGCTTTTCTGCTCCTTGTAAAACCTTAATAGTGGTTCATTAAGCTGTGATTACTCGCGGCATAAACCGCTCGTGATCACAAAAAAATACCGGCAACAAGCCGGTATATTTTTGTGATTACTCTACTCCCGCATAGGCCACCACACTTCCTGCTCGTGATCACAAAATAATAAAAGCAGGTAAAAACCTGCTTTTATTATTTTGTGATTCCGGCGCGATTCGAACGCGCGACCCACAGCTTAGAAGGCTGTTGCTCTATCCAACTGAGCTACG
>JAFGPL010000273.1 GCA_016936215.1 Bacteroidales bacterium | reverse complement strand
CTGGGATGAAGATGGAAAATCTTATTTTATCAGTACCGGTCATACTTCATCCAATGGAACTTACAAGGACGGAATAGTACTTTCAGAAATTAACCTGAAAACAGGGAAGAGGATCACTGAACCCATCGTTATCTGGCAGGGAACAGGAGGGCGTTACCCCGAGGGGCCACACATTTATAAAAAGGATGGGTATTATTACCTGATGATTTCGGAAGGGGGAACCGAATACGGACACATGATTACCATAGCCCGTAGCCGTCAGATTTACGGCCCTTACGAATCGTGCCCGGCCAACCCGATTTTAACCCATATCAATAAAATTACACAAAGCAACCCGATACAGGGCACCGGTCATGCCGACATGGTACAGGACACAAAAGGCGATTGGTGGATGGTTTGCCTGGCCTTCAGGGCATTCAACGGACAACACCACACCTTGGGGCGCGAAACTTTTTTGGCGCCTGTTCGCTGGGATACCAACAGCTGGCCGGTAGTTAACGGTAACGGAACCATTTCACTCAATATGAATGTGGAACGCACTCTTTCTCCACAAAAGGAACTTTCCTTTAAGCGCGATGAATTCGATGCTAATCAATTGGGATTGGTGTGGAATTATCTGCGAAACCCTTACAGGCAAAATTATTCGCTTATCGAAAAGCCGGGAAACCTTATACTTGCAACCACTGAAGTCGGGCTCGATCAGGCCGATTCGCCCTCATTTGTGGGGCGTCGACAGCAGCATTTCAATTTCGAGGCCATTACCGAATTGGCGTTTACGCCTGAAGGTGACAGCGAAGAAGCTGGCCTGACTGTACTGATGAACGACCGCCATCATTATAAATTATCGATAACCAGGCTGAAAGGGAACCGGGTAATACAGATCAGCAATAAACTTGGAGTCATGAATTTTACTACCGGCAAAGCAGCAACGCTGAAACCCGGAAATGTGAAATTAAAAATCGTTGGTACAACCGATTTTTACACCTTTTTCTATTCCCAGGGCAACGAACCGTTCAAAGAATTGGGAAAATGCAACAGCTATTTTCTGTCATCCGAAACGGCTGGTGGATTTACCGGGGTTTACATCGGTTTGTTTGCCACTTCAAACGGGCAGAAAACCAGATCGAAAGCCACGTTCAATTGGTTCGATTATCAGCCGGTCGAGAAAAATTAGGGCGATACTATTAAAGATGTAGCCTGGCTACTTTTTAAGTCAATTTGGCTGTTTGCATTTCAGATAATCAGTGGCTAAAGTTAGCACTTGTTATCAATGCACATGATTTCAATTGAATATAATATGACTTCATATTGTAAATACTGGATGTATTGGGGTGAGCACACTGCTGATTCTTATGTTGGGTTGGCAGTTTCAGACAATTTAATTTGGTAAAAACAAATGAAAATAAAAAAATATTTCTTTTTGATAGTCGGACTGATTTTTATTGTTGCTTGCAACCGTACATCTGAAATAGTTAAAACCGAAAATGGCATCATATTTTCTGTCCCCGATGGAAAAATGAAACTCGAAGTTTGTCGCGAAGATATAATTCGTGTAATGGTTTCGCCAATCGACACCTTTTCAAACCGAAAAAGCCTGATGATGGTGGATAACCCATGGCAGAAAACAGAATTTGCCTATGAAGTAACCGGGAATGAATTGGTTTTGAAAACCAGCAAACTGAATGTAAAAACAAACCTTAAAACAGGTCAGGTCAAGTTTTACGATGCAAACAATAAACTTATTGTGGCCGAAAGGGAAAACATTCAACGTCTTAAACCCGCCCTGGTAAGTGGCGAAGTGACCTGGAATGTCCGTCAACAATGGGAGTCCCCAGCCGATGAGCATTTGTTTGGCCTTGGGCATCACCAAAATGGATTGTTGAATTTACGCGGGGCCAACATCGACCTTTGGCAGGAAAACTGGGAAGTGGTGGTGCCGTTCTTTACATCGAACCGAGGATACGGTATCCTTTGGGACAATTACTCCCATTCAAAATGGGGGTTTCCGGTTACGGCCAATTTTATTCCTGAAAAAAATGTATTTAGCAAAGAGGGTAAACAAGGCCTGTTATCGGCAAGCTATTACAACGGCATCGATTTTAAAGATGTAAAGGCCCAGCGCGAAGATTCGGTCATTAACTTCGATTTTAAAACCTTTGGCCCACAGGTGGACAATAGTTTTACCACCGACCCTGATTGGGTAAGCAAACCACTGAGCAAGGAGATTGACCATAACAACTTTTCAGTACGTTGGGAAGGCGAAGTTAAAACCCTGCATGCCGGTGTTTATACATTTAACACGTTTTGCACCCACAGTATAAGGCTTTGGGTTAACGATTCGCTTTTAGTTGATGGCTGGATGACGCCCAATATGTACCTAAACGGTAAAATTAATTTGCAAGCCGACACCCGGTATAAAATTAGAGTGGATTGGATGAAAGATTCTAAAAGCCCTATCCATAGCGTTTGGAACGGCGCTATCCAATTACGGTGGGCTCCCCCTCCACAGGAGTCATACGAAGGGATAACCATGCAATCGGAAGTGGGCGATATGGTGGATTATTATTTTATGTACGGCCCCGATTTGGACCATGTAATTGATGGATACCGCACCGCTACCGGGATAGCCCCGCTTTTTGGAAAATATGCCTATGGCTATTGGCATTCGCACATTAAAATCCAATCTCAAAAAGATTATTTGGAATTGATAAAAGAGTTTCGCGACCGCAAAATTCCAATAGATGTGCTGGTTCAGGATTTGGATTATTGGGCTCCTGCGCCATGGGGCTCACACGAGTTCAACCCTGAACGTTACCCCAACCCTAAGGCTATGATTGAACAAGCACACCAAATGAATGTGAAATACATGATTTCGGTTTGGGGCATGTTCCAAAAAGGAAGCAAGAACTGGCAGGAATTAATGGACAAGTACTTACTTTTTGGCTACAACAATTGCAGTTTTTGGACCGATAAAGGAACCTGGTATTACAACCCGTTCAGCCCGGAAGGCCGCGAGGTTTATTGGGATCAGATGAACCGATGGCTGTATTCTAAAGGGGTCGATGCCTGGTGGCTCGATGCCTCTGAACCCGAAATTTCAACCCCTGCCGACCCGTTCCTTTATAAAAAAGTAATGAAAAACAATTTAGGCACTGGCGCCCGTTACCTGAATGCGTATTCGTTAATGCAAACAAAGGGCATTTACGAAGGCCAGCGCAAAACCGCTCCCGATAAGCGCGTGCTGATTTTAGGCCGTTCGGCGTATGCCGGCCAGCAAAGCAATGCCACCGTGGTTTGGACCGGCGATATTGCCGGAACCTGGGAAGTGTTTAAAACGCAAATAACCTGCGGGCAAAACTTCAGCTTGTCAGGCTTGCCATACTGGACAACCGACATTGGGGGTTTCTTTATTAATGGTACCGATTGGCCAAAGCTAAACCAAGACCCCGGATATCGTGAACTCTATACGCGTTGGTATCAATATGGTGCATTTTGCCCTATTTTGCGCACCCACGGTTGTGGTCCTCGTCGCGAAATGTGGCTCATGGGCGATGAGTCTATGAACATCCAAATAGCGTGTGATAAGTTGCGTTACCGGCTAATGCCCTATATTTATTCACTGGCTGGTGGGGTTACTCATGAAAATGCAACCATCATGAGGGCATTGGTAATGGATTTCCCTAATGACATCGAAGCAGTTAGCCAGAAATACCAGTTTATGTTTGGTAAAGCATTTATGGTTTGCCCGGTGGTTGAGGCTGGCATCGAAAAACAAAGTAATTATTTGCCAGCCGGAACCAATTGGATTGACTTTTGGACTGGTGAAAGTTTTGTAGGTGGCAAAACCGTTGAGAGAGCTGTACCGCTAAGTGAGATGCCCTTGTATATAAAAGCCGGCTCTATTGTGCCCATGGGACCGTTTTTGCAATACGCTACTGAAAAATTGCCTGACCCGCTTGAAATCAGAATTTACCCTGGAGCCAACGGCACCTTTACCCTTTATGAAGACGAGGGCGAGAATTATAATTACGAGGCAGGCAAATTTGCCACCATTGGTTTTACCTGGAATGATGCAGAGAAAACCCTTACCATTGACCATCGTAAGGGCGAATTCAATGGAATGCTTAAACAACGAGCATTCAACATCTTGATCGTGAATAAGGAAAACGGCAAAGGTATTGGTCAGACTTTGAAAATAGATAAACAGGTAAAATATATAGGTAATCAAATGACTGTTAAATTTTAATTATTTCCATTTTCAAATGCGGGTTCCATCTGGCAATGAAAAACAAATTAATAATTCTGTGAAAACGACATTCACACAGTTTAGTAAACCATTATGGCTTCTGATCCTTTTCACAGGTTTTGGAGCCTTAGCACAAAATCCTTTCCTTCCAGCCTGGGAGTATATCCCCGACGGTGAGCCAAGAGTTTTTGGCAACCGTGTTTATATTTATGGTTCGCACGATAAAGCAGGTTCAAAAACCTTTTGCGACACTAAACACGTGGTTTGGTCGGCCGTATTAAGCGATTTGACCAACTGGAAAATGGAAAGCGAATCGTTCTTTTCGAAAGTCGATTCGAAAGGAATTGACGATGTGCCCTGGAGCGACAACGATTTATATGCTCCTGATGTGGTAGAGAAAGGCGGAAAATATTACCTGTATTTTTATGTGGTTGGAGCGCCGGGTGGCGTGGCTGTGAGCGATAAACCTGGAGGCCCGTTTAAATTGGTGTCGCAGTACAAAACGCCAACTGCTATGCACGATTCGCTCACCAACTGGAAACAGTTTATCGACCCGGGTGTACTGGTCGACGACGATGGCCGTGTGTATATTTACTGCGGTTACCTTTGGTCGTATATGGCCGAGTTGAACCCCGACAACATGTACGAGGTTTTACCCAATACCTATCAACGCGATATTATTCCGACAACGCCACCTTTCAATTTCTTCGAAGCAGCCTCGCCCCGGAAAATTAACGGGAAGTATTACTTGATTTATGCCGACGGCGGACTTATGGTTTATGCCACAAGTTATTCGCCCAGAGGCCCATTTAAATATGGTGGTGTGATCATCCGAAACGGGCGGGATTATCCGGGTGGTAATATTCATGGTTCGTTGATGGAAATAAACGGACAATGGTACATTTTCTACCACCGAATGACCAACAACACCATCATGTCGCGCAAAGCATGTGTCGAGAAAGTTCATTTCGAACCCGACGGAAGCATAAAAGAAGTAGATATGACTTCGATGGGATTTGCCGATAAACTCGACCCCTACAAAGAAAACTCAACCTATATTGCCTGTGTGTTAACAGGAGGAAATTACATTACGGAGGTCGATAGCCTGACACATCCGGTCATTAAAAACAAGAATAATTGTGTGATCGGTTTCAAATATTTCGATTTCACCACAAAGTCAAAAAACGGGCAAACCAAATTTTCGGCATCAATAAAGGGTAATGTGGCTTCAGGGAAATTGGAGATTTGGATTGACTCTACCGACCCAACCCGCGGAACATTAGTTGGAATGGTTGATATCAAAAACGAAGGGAAAGTTGAAACTGCATGGCGTGAAATTTCTGCAGAAGTGAACAATATAACCGGCGTACACGGGCTGTATTTTAAATTCATTTCCGAAGATATGGACGGCATTATTTGCGATTTGAAATCGTTTAAATTCAGTAAATACAGTAACTGATAACATTAAACCACATTCAATGATTACAACAATTTTTGCCAGTGTTTTCCTGATTTTATTTCGGAATTTCAGGATGAAAAAAATCACCACACTTTTTATCGCTGTTTTTAGCCTATCGATTTCATTGCTTGCCCAGAATTCTCCATTACCCTGGGAACGTGAAATACCTCTGAAAGAAGCCGCTAAATCGGTGTTTCTTACCAGCACGTTAGCTCCCGACAATTCGCTTCCCAATCGAAGGTGCTATCCACGCGACGGAAAAGCGATGACCATTAATAACCTGAAGATGCGCACCACCCTGTGGGGACCTCCGGAGCAGATTACCATCAGCCTCACCAAAAATAATGTGTGGGACCGTCGGGTAAATCCCCGCGGACTGGTAGCTCCAACCTTGCAGGAGATTGTTGACGGCGT
>JAFGPL010000272.1 GCA_016936215.1 Bacteroidales bacterium | reverse complement strand
GGGTTTGTTGTTTGATGGAAAACTGCCGGACTTTCTTGAGCAGGAATAGTACCATTAATATTTACGCTGAATAGTTACTAAAAAAGATACTGGTAAGCAATCCTGTACTACAAATTATGTCCTTTGAGCTTGACTCTACAGGCAAATATTTATATGCTTCTTTCCTGAAAAATCAAGCCCTTATTATCTAACCATACTAAAAAAGAATAATAGGAACTTCAAATCTATTTTTGTAATTCATGAACGCAAAAAACCATAAAATTGTGAGCGGCTTCATTTTAATTGGACTGTCGAGTATTGCAGGCATGATGTTGCGATTATATCAGATCAGCGGCCAGATTCTCGTGGGAGATGAATGGCAAGGTGTCAAGATAGCACTCAATCATTCGTTTGCTTACATTATCAGCCATTTTCACGAATATGACAACTGCATTCTACTGTCACTTTTCTATCGGTTACTTTTAAATATGTCCGGGCTTAATGAAGTGGGTGTTCATTTACTTCAAATTATAGCCGGCATAAGTATGCTGGTTATTTTTCCATTTCTGATTCAAAAGGTTGTTAACCGCTGGACAGCCGTTATTTTCAGCATGCTATTGGCTACATCTCCGCTTCTTGTATATTACAGCCGTTATGGTAGACCTTATATCATTGTTGTTTTTTTAACCTTCATTGCGATTCTGTCATTTTATGCGTGGTTTAAAAAAGGTAACAACCTGTATGCTGCAGCCTATATAGGTTTTGGGGTATTGGCTACATACCTTAACCTGTTTGCTATAGCATCAATCATCGCTCCAATAACCTGTTTTATTTGCCTTGCATGCCTTCAACGAATTAAACCAGACTGGGTTATATCTGGAAGGCTGCCTGACATTAAACAAATTTTTCTGATTGCTGCCATACTGACAGCCACTCTCTTTCTACTTTTATTGCCCGCCTTGGGCTCCATGTCGGAGATAACCCAGAAAATTGGAGACTCCAATTTGAACGTAGGATCAGTAAAAGGTTTTTTAAACTTGTTAAATGGTACTAAAAATAGCATTTTAACAATTATATTTAGTTTGTTGTTTATTCACGGCATATGGCGCCTGTATCAAATAGATGTAGTCTTTGGTAGCTTAGTGACGACCATCCCCATTTTCTATGCAATTATAATGTTGGTAGTACAACCTTTCGGTATAAGCGAACCATTGGTTCTTGCGCGTTATGTGATTTCTTATCTGCCTTTTTATTTATTGACAATTGCGGTTTCTTTGGCTGAATTGGGTCAATGGATCGAAAATCTGATGCATAAATCCGGTATGTATACGTATAAAATGGCACATCCATTCATTTTTTTATTTTTTTTGGCTTGTATCTGTATAGTAAGCCCAATTCCTCGTATTTATGGAAACGTAAATAACTTTACAAATCACTTTGATTTTCAGGGAGACTACCATTTAGGATCAATAAATTTGACTCCTGAATTGGTTTTAAGAATGCCCGGTTTTTATACATCGCTAAAGGATGAAGCCAATGATGTGGTGATTATAGAAACCCCATATAGCAATTATGAACTGGCTCAGTGTTATCATTTGTACCAGAGGTACCATCAGAAAAAAGTAATGATCGGCTATTCCAAACCCTCTATTGTAGGTTGGCCGGACAATATTAATATTGCCAATAATAAATTTATTCCGACAAACCTTATTCGTTTATCCGGCAGTGGTTTGATTGCCGGAAAACGCTATGCTTACGTTATTGTGCACAAGGATTTAATAGGCGAACTGCTTTATATAAGAAATGGGTATTCAGCATATGAAAAGCTACTCAGCCATTTGAAACAATATGAGTCATATTACGAAAAGCGGTTTGGGCAACCTCTTAAGAATAGAGCAAATCGCATAAAGGAAATATGTGAAGCAAAATTTGGCAAGCCTTTTTTCGAGGACCATTATATTGCAGTATTTAAAACCAGCTGAAAAATCAACTTCATAAGTCAAAACACAATTAACAAATTACGGCCTGACATAATTTGAACTATTACGACCTATGTAAATTTATTAACATGTTAATGATAAACTGAAAAAGTACGGCTTTCTTATGAATGGCTTACTGATAATTACCAGCGATCATCGAATTATGACACCACTTTCAAAAGCTGAACGGAATCTCTATGGAGACTCAACTTTTGCTCGAATTCCTATGGTTGTATCGGGTTTTGAAAAGAAGGGAATAATTGATGCAGGATTTCAACAAAGGGATTTGTATTAATCATTAAAATGGCTTGTTGCTGATCTGTATGAAAACTACCCATGGAGTGGAAATTTTCTGCATCCCCAGCCAACCTTACCATTCTGCATCTTGAAAGGCATGGCCAATGATTATGATATGATTTATGTCAGGTGCGGTTCCGATGAAGGTTATATAAAACTCCAGGGAGAAGAGACATCCTTATATCGCGGCAAAATAGAGGAAGAAAAGGTTAGATTAATAATTGAAAAAATCAATAATGACAGGACCTTTCGCTAAAATGAGAAAGCGGATAGATAGTACGGAATGAACAGTTATATAATACTGATTTTAACCGTATTTATCATATTCTCCAGAAATTTAGTTGACCCGTTAACTCCTCAGCTTACCTGTAATTTTATTTGTCCCAGAACGGCCGTGCGAACTCAGCCGTTTTTTCCGGTGCAACGAAAGTCGTCATATCGCCGAGGGCAATTTCAAAGCCGGTATGGTCGTTTCTTGTCCATGGAGCATAATTGGATTTGGCAAGTAATACTACCCTCATCTCAAGCACGCTTTCCTCTGTTTCATAGGATAGAATGACGAGGTTATAACTGTTCCTGTTAAGGCTGCGATAAAACCTCTGAGTATTCAGGACACCTCTTGAAAGGTTGATCCAGTCTTTCTCTGTGAGCTGCTGAAGGGATGTAATGCCATGAAGAATTCCCCATATTTCATAAAATCCTTCAGGAGCAAATGAAAGGATGGGGTCAAGTCGGCTTTTGACTCTTTATGATGCTTTCAACCAATTCTTCTGTCCTCATTCTTAAACCCCTGTCAGCCTTCAGCCCTGCTTCAAGAGGATTCCTGTGGATATATCTGACCAGCTCAAGCGCATAACTGTCAGACTCGACCAGAATGGATTTGTAACGCCC
>JAFGPL010000271.1 GCA_016936215.1 Bacteroidales bacterium | reverse complement strand
TGCGGGTTAACCCCGATTTACAAATACTCAATTTTGGGGTTTTTAAATAGCCAAAATTGATAGTATTTGTTAATCGTTTGAAAATTCTATGAATTTTCCGGGTTAAAAAGATTAAAGATCATATTGCCTTCAGCCAACAATCTTTTATCTTTGTGCACTTCTTAAAAGATATGGATGAGGCAGGATATTCAAAAATTACTCAATGCAGAGTCTGAAGCTATAAAAAATATACCACTGGACGATAGCTTTGAAAAGGCATTAACGCTGATTCACAAAAGTGTGCATATTAACGGTGGTAAAGTCATAGCCAGTGGCATGGGCAAGGCCGGACAAATAGCTTCTAATATTTCCACCACGCTTAGTTCTACCGGTACCCCGGCTGTGTTCATACATGCCAGCGATGCTCAGCATGGCGATCTGGGTGTAATACAAAACAACGATATCCTGCTGGTGATTTCCAATTCGGGGAAAACCCGTGAAATTATAGAACTGGTGGGACTGGCAAAAAACCTGGTGCCAGATATCCCGGTAATACTGATTACCGGCAACCCGGAAAACGAGCTTGGCAATATGGCCGATGTTACCATTTTTACCGGTAACCCTCCCGAGGTATGCCCCCTGGGACTGACCCCTACAACCTCTACCACTGCAATGACAGTAATTGGAGATATCATTGTGGTGATGATGATGAAAAAAATAAATTTTAAAGCAGAAGATTATGCCAGAAGGCACCATGGCGGTTACCTTGGGCATAAATCACGAATAGCTGCTGATAGAGATAGCGGTCGTTAATGGAGATGATGGTTTATGTAATAAATGATGTTTACCTGAAATGAAAATTCTTGCAGAACAAAGCGCCGGATTGATTATTGATTACCAGGAAAAGCTTGTACCGCATATGTTTGAGAGGGATAAGGCGGTTGGCAACACTGGCTTACTTATACAAGGTTTTAAAATATTGTAAATTCCCATATTGGTAACACAACAATATACCAAAGGGCTGGGGGAAACCGTATCAGAACTTGGACAACACCTGGGTGATATGCGAAAAATTGAAAAATTGTCTTTCAGTTGTTGTGGAGAGCCGGTTTTTCTTCAACAACTTGAGAGCACCGGAAAAAAGACAGTAATTGTTGCCGGTATCGAAACCCATGTCTGCGTGTTGCAAACTGTGCTCGATTTACTCGAATTGGGTTATCAGCCTGTAATTGTTGAAGATTGTACTTCGTCAAGAAAGTTCAATGATAAGAAAATTGCACTGGAAAGAATGCGCGATGAAGGCACAATTATCACTACCTTTGAGTCGTTACTTTTTGAGTTGTGTAAAGTAGCAGGAAATGAAAAGTTTAAAGCAATATCTAAACTGGTAAAATAGAGGAATGAGAAAGATATACGCAGTAGGGGAAACCGTACTTGATATTTTATTTAAAGATAACATGCCTTTTACTGCGAAGGCAGGCGGAGCAAGTTTAAACAGTGCCGTTTCATTGGGGAGGCTTAATATGCCGGTTTATTTTATTGGAGAATACGGCCTTGACGAGGTGGGGAATTTTATTGATAATTTTTTAAGGGAGAACAATGTGTCAACCGAATATGTTTACCGGTATTATGACGGTAAATCTGCACTGGCGCTTGCTTTTCTGAACGAAAACAATGACGCCAGTTACGACTTTTATAAGATATACCCTGAAAAAAGACTCAATATCAAATTTCCGGAGATTCAGCCCGATGATATCGTACTTTTCGGATCAACCTATGCTGTAACACCGGAAGTGAGACCTGTACTCATTGAGTTGATTAAACATGCAAAAAAGAATAAGGCTATCGTTATCTATGACCCCAACTTCAGGAAATCGCATCTGCACGAACTGCACATCATGAAGCCCATGATCCTCGACAACATGAAATATGCCGATATTGTGCGCGGGTCGAACGAAGATTTTTCATATGTTTTCGGGGTGAACAATGCCGACGAAACCTATGATAATTTAAGTGAATCTGTCCCGAACCTGCTATATACAGCCAGCCGAAAGGGCGTATATTTAAAAACCCCTTCATATTCAGCTGAATTTCCTGTTAAAACTATAGAACCGAAAAGCACCATTGGTGCGGGGGACAGCTTTAACGCGGGCATTGTTTATTCAATATATAAGCAAAACATTTCTAAAAACGACTTACAGCACCTAAATGAAGCATCATGGCGTACAATTGTCAATACGGCTGTTGAGTTTGCCACACATGTTTGCCTCAATTACGACAACTATATATCAAAGGAGTTTGCAAATCATTATAGTATTTGATTCAATGTCGTTTAATTAGTGTCTGTCTTTAAAGTCCGCATACTTCGTTGCGCTCGTCCTCAAAAAGGTCATTTACGCATGGTAAACTCTCTTTTTTCGGGCTTCACGCGCCTCGTCTGCGAACTTTAAAGAACAGCCACAAGACTTTAAGGACAGACACTAATTAAGCTTTGAGAAACTTTGAGACCCCGCCTGCCAGATCCACCTGAGGCGGAGGCGGACAGGTTTGTGTCTTGGTGGCATAAAAAACCATAGCCACAAAGTCTCTAACCTGTCCGCCGCTTTGCTTTGGTATGCAGAGGCACTAAGGTTTCACAATTCGAATAAGAATAGTAAGATCATTCTCTTAATTAAACGACATTGGTATTTGATTCTTAAACCGGTTTCCCGTTTTTCACCAGGTACTCTTCTGCTTCTAAACTCCACAGCCCGTTGTGTTTTATGGTAATTTCATCCAGTTTTTTAAATAACGGGTCGGTTTTTCCTTTCTCTTTAAACTCAGTTAGAGGAGTGAGCGGCATTTGAATATTGGTATAAATCAGTTTTTTGCCTCCCGGTATTTCAGGAAGGTTAAGCGTAGTGGGTATCACGGCATCCAACCCGCCGATATGTGTTACCAGTCCTGCCGGATCGAGCCCTTTCGACATCATGTTGATTGCCTCTTCCATATCGTCGTTGTTTCCCCCGCTGGTGCCTACAATATGTGTAAAATTGTAGTGAACATTGTAAAAGTTAAAGTTTGCCTTAAAATTGGGATCTCCAGGCCCGGCAAAGAAATTCAGGCATCCGTCGAAAGCAAGCAGCCTGTCGCCCTGTTCCACAACCGGTGCCACCGGGGCAAAAACAAATACATCGTTGTATCCTTTACCATCAGTAAGATCGAGGAGCGATTTTGTCGGATTTTCCATTTTACCGGTATTGATATATTTAAGTTCAATGCCTTTTGATGCTGCAAGTCCGGGGCTGTACAATTCTGCAGCACGGTCTAACCGGCCTTGGTCAATATCGGTTACTACCATCAGTTTAGGTTTTCTGTCTTCGCGGTGAATTACATAATTAATGGCTGCAAGTCCCATAGGGCCTACACCTGCAAGAATAGCCATTTTACCCCCGTCCACGATTTCCATCTGGTGAACGTACGAGCCGGGTTTTGTATGATAACAGGCATGCATGGCGCCAATAACGCATGATAACGGCTCTGCAAGGGCGGCAGGGTAAAAACCTTCGCCGGTATAGGGCAAAAGGCAGTTTTGTTTCATCACCTCGTTGGGGATTATGATGTAGGTGGCATCACCTCCAATGTATTTATATGAGTAACCCGGTGCACTGAGAATGCCTACAGGGCCGTCTGGATAATTGATAGCCGGTTGTATGGAAAATTTCATTCCCGGTTTGAAAGTGTGATTCCATTTTTCACCAACCTCCATAATCACCCCGCTAAACTCATGACCTATCATGGTAGGGTTCTTGTCAATATCATCGGGTATCCTTTTATGATCGGTACCCTGCTTTGCTGCCTTGTTGGATGACATGCAGATACTGTCGCAGATAACCTGTGCAAGTATTTCATTATCTTTTATACCGGGCAATTCAAATTCTTCAAGCCTTAAATCATTCTTGCCATATATTCTTACTGCTTTGGTCTTCATGGTATCATTCAAAAATTAGTTTAACATAATTTGTCCGCCGGTTACCGGTATTGCCTGGCCGGTTTCATATTCCTGGTCAATTACATAAAAGATTGCTTTCATCACATCTTCAACCCTGCAACCACGCCCGGCAGGAACCTGTGATTCATAGTAACGTTTTACATCTTCGATTGTTTTTGCCCCGGGCACTTTACCTGCATTCAGGTATTGGATAAACAACCCGTTTTTCGGGTCGGACCATAGCGGGCCTTCGAAAAGGTTACCGGGACAAATTGAATTTACCTTAATTTTGTGTGGCATCAGTTCGAGTGCAAATGATTGCGTGAGGCCAATACCGCCAAACTTGCCACCCGCGTATGCAAAGTTTTTGTTGCTTCCCTTCAGCCCCGATTTCGAGTTTATCTGTATGATGTCTGTGAAATAGTCGTTTTTGTACTTTGCCTGTGCTTTAAGTATTTCAGATGCGTACCTGGCACAGAGGTAATAACCGGTATAATTTACCCGTGTAACAAACTCGAACGATTCCGGCTCCATTTCTTCAAGGCTGCCGGCTTTTAGCACTCCCGCGTTGCTGATAAAAATATCCAGTCCCCCAAATTCGGTTACCGTTTGAAACATGAGGTTTTTCAGAGATTCGGGATTTGTTACGTCGGTTTTGAAAAATATTGCCTTGTTTTTCAGGTTTAAACTGTTGAGTTTTTCAACCAGTTCAACACCTTTTGCTTCGTTGAGGTCGGCGATTACCACATTGGCATTTTTTTCAAACAGGGTAGTGGCAATGCCTTCGCCAAATCCCTGGGCGGCTCCTGTAACAATGGCTATCTTATTGGCAACGGTGCTGCTGCCTGCATTGGTTCCTTTCGATACTTTACGCCTGTAATTCTCCACCTCCCAGGTGTCAATAAAATCAATCTGGTCGCGGGTCATGAACCTCGGGCCACCAAAATTCTCGGTATAGTAACTAATCTTCATCAGGTCTTCATACACATCAAGAACATTTTCTGCAGCCCTTGGATTTTCTTCAACGGCAATCAGTCCGATGCCCTTGATAAGTATTACTTTCGGGGCATATTTAAACTCGTTTTTAAACCTTTCGAGTTGTGATTTAAACCTTTCGATAACGCTTTCACTCGTCCCGTTTATCTCAACGTGCAGGTATTTCGCCTTGCAGTAAACGATGATATCGGGTGTAAAGGGTAGGGAGATTTTAAAAAAGGCATCGTGACTGGCAATGTATTTTTCGATAAGGGTGTTATAACGGGTTTTAAGGATTACCGGGCTTTCTCCGGTCATCAGCATTTTTATTGCCGGAAGAATTATTCTTGCTTTTTCGTCAATTTTTATTTCATCGGTTACAGGGTCGCCCGAGGTGTGGTTTTTAATTTTGGATTCAATTTCAGTATAGAGTTGTTTTATCTCGTCAATTGAATCAGCACTCACAAAAATACCGTGGTTCTCGAGAAATATTACCTGTGGGTCTGAGTTGTGTTTTTTACGGTATTCATTCAGTTCAAGCTCTATTTTTTTAAAAAGGGTGTATCCCGGGTCAATATATTCGATATAGATTGCATTTTCGGGGAACAGTTCGACAACTACCTGTTTTGATTTTTTTGCACAAAGCAGCCCGTTAATGAGGGTGGGGTGGGTATGAACAATATACTGATAGTTAATGGCATCGTGCATAGATGTCTCGACAGATGGCCGCAAACCTGTTTCTTTATTTACGATGGCAGCGTAAAGGTCATCTTTTACCTCCCTTTCACGCTCGAAAGGATTTTCACTGTATGTTGCCGTTGAGATTTTTTTAAGTTTCACGCGGTCAAGTTGCACAAATCCGTTTACATCAATTGTGGCAAGCGAAGTGCCGCTTGCTTTGATCCAAATGTGATCGTTGTTTTTAAAAGATGTATTTCCGCCTCCTGCAATTACATAACTTTTTTGTTTTCCATAAAACTGAGATATTTCTACCAGGTTTTTTAATTCTTTCATAAAAGTCGTTTAATCGTTTGATTTTAAATATTTTTCAATTACTGCTCGTCCAAGCTCAATAAATTGTGGTATTTCCGCTTTCTTTGCCAGTCCGTTGCCATTCAAAAGTCCCTCTTCACCTTTTGCTTTAAGGTACTGATGTGCAGCTACCACGCAGGCGCCATTGTAAGCAACTTTTTCGAGGTAGGAGTCAAGTTCCCTGTCAGATGTTTTTACGGTAAGGGGCATCAGTTGAGGTGAATTGTGCTCTGTGCCGAAATTAATGACGAACCCGAGAGACTCCATACTTTTAACAAAACGGGTCAGGTTGTCGAACCTGTTACGCCCCGGTATTAGCTCAATACAACCCACACCAAGCTCAGTAAGTCTATCTGCAAGCTTTTTGCTGTCTTCTTCAAACTGAGTATAGTTGCCATTTTTGTCATCGAGTAAAACAGGGTAACACGGGATTCCTCCTGCATCAATAATAATATTTTTAAGCTCTTCAAGCGGCAGAAAGGCTTTCTCATCCTCCGGCACAAAAGCAGCGCCTCCGGCTTTGAGCAGGTTGCCCCTGATTTCTTCTTCCAACTGTGTATTGTTATTTATGTCTGCTTTTTGCTCTTTACCGTTGTAAAGCCTGATGAGAAAATTCTTTTTTTCCGCTTCAGTTTTGTAAAATTCATTCATTCTTACCCTTATCGCTTTGGCAATATGTCTTTCACGAACCAAATCTTTGGCAAACTCTTTTTTTAACGAATTGAAATCGAATGTAAATGGTGCTTCTATTTGTTTAAGAAGTTCATTTGTTTTATCGAGCATCTGTCGCACCTGTTTCTGGCTTTCAGCTTTCACCTGGTCAAGCTTTTGCTGGTTTTGTGGAGACAACGAAAATGGAAAATTCAACCCTTTTCCGCTGAAATAAATCCTTCCCGGGTTATTCGGATCATTTATTTTAATACCCTGTTCCTGCTCCTGCTTCAAAAGGCCGATAAATTCGATACTGAATTCAGGAAAAACCCTGTTTTTAAGGGCATTTTTCAAAAACTCATCATAACCATCAGCAACAAAAAAGTCATTGATCCCCAATACTTTAATATTTTCGTTAACAGCCATTTCAAAAGCCTGTTGAATATCGTTAAAGGCGCTGAATGAATAAGGGGTGTGGATATGGCAATTAACCCTATAGATATTATCATCTGCACTCTTATCGCACCAGTCGGCCAATTCTTTTTTGCCGGGGAAAGATGTTAAAAAATTCATTGTTACAATTCAAGTTTTATTTGTTCTAATTCTTTATTTATCATGCTGATTTCTTCTGTGCTAAGGGTGAAAGTTGCTGCTTTGGCATTTTCTTCAACCTGCTCGGGGCTTCTTGCGCCAACCAGAACACACGATATTCCCGGCTGCTGCATGGTCCAGTTAATGACTAACTGTGTGAGCGTAATGTTCCTGTTTTGGGCTATTGGTTCGATTTTTTCAAGAAAATCGTTGATTTGTAAAAGGTTTCCAAGCGAGTAATATGGAAGGTTTGACCGGGTATCGCCCTCGTTAAATTTGTAATCGCCCTTAATTTTACCGGTAAGCACACCGCGTTGTAAAGGGCTGTATGCAAGAATACCTATATTGTTTTGGGTGCAAAACGGAACAATCTCCTTTTCGATATCGCGCTTAACCATGCTGTATGGTACCTGGTTGGATGCCAGGGTGACCCTTGCGCTGGCTTTTTTCATCTCATCCACATTGTAATTGCAAACCCCCGAAGTTTTTACTTTGCCTTGTTTTATAAGAATTTCAACAGCTTCCATTGTTTCTTCCACAGGGGTAGTAGGATCGGGCCAGTGTATCTGGTAAAGGTCAATATAATCGGTTTTCAGCCTTTTAAGGCTTTGCTCGCACTCGCTTATTACGCTTTCTTTAGAAGCATATTTGTGCATATTTACCGGTTTTCCCTCATTTGAGACCGATGAAAAGAAAAATTTACCTTTGCCTGTGTTCCACCTCAGGCCATATTTTGTAAGGATTTGCACTTTGTCCCGTTTCCCTTTGATGGCCTTACCGCAAATTTCTTCACTCAACCCGAACCCATAAGCAGGGGCCGTATCAATGGTTGTTATGCCTAATTCTATGGCTTTTTCAACAGCTTTAACAGACTGGTCAACATCAGTTCCTCCCCACATCCATCCGCCTGCAGCCCATGCTCCGAAGGCTATTTCGGTAACTTTTATGTTGCTGTTCCCAAGTTGATTAAGTTTCATATTGTTTTTGAATTAATTGGTTTACCAATTTAATACTTTTTCAGGGACATATCTTAAATTTTTTACGATCCAGTCAGCTTTTGTAAGTTCCGATGGTGCAAAACTGGTTGTAACCGCGAGGCATAAGGCCCCTGCAGATTTTGCCGCTTCAACCCCGTTTACAGCATCTTCAACAACCAGACATTCAAATGGTTCAACATTAAGTTTTTCTGCTGCTTTCAGGTAGATTTCGGGATGTGGTTTTTTGTTTATTACCTCAAGTCCGTTTACTGTAACGTCGAACACGCCGTTAAAAAGCCCTGCAGCTTTAAGGTTTACGGTCATTTTTATTTCATCGGCGCTGGTGGCAACGGCAAGTTTCAGCTTTTTAGATTTGCATTTTTTAATAAAAGCCTTTACCCCCGGTAATATTTTCAGCTTTTCAGGTGCAATTTGAGCATATATTTCGTAGGTTCTTGCCTTATCGCGTTCAATATCAATAGCAAAACCATATTTCTCTGCTACGCCCCCCAGATACCTGTTTTCACCGGTACCTATAAACGGCTTAAAATCTTCTCTCGATACAGTAATGCCATGTTCATGAAACATTTGTCTGGCAGCAAGAAAAATTATTTCTTCCGAATCAACCAACACCCCGTCCATATCGAAGAGTACCGCCTTTAACATTTGTTTTCTTATGTGTTGTTTATCTCAGCCGGTTCAAACCAATTGCTGCTTATATGCACTGAATATTATTACTATACCAAATCTTTTACCCCCTCAAGTACAAACCTGGGCTGGTATGGGAAAAGTGTCAGCATGTCAATACTTGTAATACCGCTTAAAACAAGGCAAGTATCTATTTCTGACTCAATTCCGGCTATGATATCGGTATCCATCCTGTCGCCGATGATTACGGCCTCCTCATTGATGCATTCAAGTTTTTTGAGGGCATTGCGCATCATCAGCGGATTGGGTTTACCGACAAAATAGGCATTTCTTCCGGTAGCCAGTTCAATTGGGGCGATTAAAGCTTTGGTGGCAGGTACGATACCGTTTTCCACCGGACCGGTAAGGTCGGGGTTGGTGCCGATAAGCTTTGCGCCTTTCAGCACAAGGTTAATGGCATGTTCAACCCTTTCGTAACTGTAGCTTCTCGATTCGCCTACCACTACATAGTCGGGGTTTACGTTATTCATGGTATAGCCCACATTGTAAAGGGCATTTATCAATCCGGCATCGCCAATGATGTAAGCGCTGCCTTTTGGCCGCTGGCTGCTCAGGAACATAGCCGTGGCAAGGGCGCTGGTATAAAACACGTCTTTTTTAACCGAAATTTCCATTCTCTGAAGCTTTTCCTGGAGTTCTTCAGGGGTGCGCTCACTTGAGTTGGTAAGAAACACAAACCGTTTTTGTTCGGTTACCAGCCAATCCAGAAACTCTTTTACCCCGGGCAGCAGCATATTGCCATGGTATATCACCCCGTCCATGTCTATGATAAAGCCCTTTTTTTGCTTGATAGCATTAGTTTGATTTTCTGAACCTTTCATGGCTTCCTGTATTAAATAATTAAAGTACGCGTTTTGATGTATATTATTTTATACACCCAGTTTATTCCTTCTTATTTCTTCATTTACTGTAAAATTGTTTTTTGCCTGATGGCCTTTTAACGGTAAAATTCGTTCATGTATGGCATCCACTATCCAGTCGGGCTGCGGGAAGAAATACTGTTCGAGTTCGAATGCGGGGGTGATCCAGTTACGTGAACCGACAACCACTGGCGGGGCATCAAGGTAGTCGAAAGCAAGTTCGGTAATGGTTTGGGCCACATCTTTGAGGTAAGAACCACGCGAACAGGCATCGCTGGTCAAGAGAATTTTTCCTGTTTTCTTTACCGATTCAAGCACCAGCTCATAATTGAAAGGTACCAGGCTCCTGGCATCTATTATTTCGGCTGAAATGCCATATTGTTCTTTTAAAATATCGTCAGCTTTTAGCGCGTTATAAAGCGTTGCACCAATGGTAAGAATAGTAATATCGTCACCTTTACGCTTGATATCGGGTTCACCGATGGGTATCTCGTAATATCCTTCGGGTACCCCACCTTCGTGAAACATTTCAGGTACATCATATATTCTCTGGCTTTCAAAGAATATTACAGGATCGGTACCCTGAAGGGCGGCATTCATTAACCCTTTGGCATCGTAAGGTGTGGCAGGGAAAACCACTTTCAGACCGGGTACATGGGCAACAAGTGATGACCAGTCCTGTGAATGTTGTGCACCGTATTTCGATCCTACTGAAACCCTGATCACAACCGGCATTTTGATTATATCACCGCTCATGGCCTGCCATTTGGGTAATTGGTTAAACACCTCGTCACCCGAACGACCGAGAAAATCGCAGTACATGATTTCGGCAATTACACGGCCACCGCACATTCCGTAACCTATGGCCGTTCCAACTATGGCACCTTCGGCAATCGGCGAATTAAACAACCTGTTGTACGGAAGGGCTTCGGTTAATCCACGGTATACGGCAAAAGCACCGCCCCAGTCTCTGTTCTCTTCGCCATAAGCTACGAGTGACGGGTCTTTATAGAAACGGTCAATAACGGCTTCAAAGATACCGTCTCTTAATTGGTATGTTTTAATTTTTGATACCGGTTTTCCATCTTTATCAAAGGCAAAACGTTCTTTTGTTGCCAGTTGTTTCACACGCGGATTTTCAGATAATGGCATCAATGCTTCCGGCTCACCCTGTTCCATTTTTTTAACAGAGCCATTTGAGAACATCAGCTTGCCTATGGCATCGGGGTCTTTGTTTAAGTCCATATGCGGGCTGATGCTTTTGTCCGTTGCCAGGGTTAATGTTTTTGTGATCAATGAAATGATCTGTTCTTTCATTGCATCTATTTTGTCCTGGCTAATTATTTTGTTGGTAGTAAGTTCGTCACCAAACCATTTGATAGAATCGTATTCCATCCATGCTTCAAGTTCTTCCTTCGTACGGTAGGATGAGGCATCGGAAGGTGAATGGCCGCTATACCTGTAAGTCAGGGTATCAAGCAGCACAGGGCCTTTCTTATCATCAATTATTTTACGTTTTCTTTTGTAAGCGTCTATCACGGCAAGTGGATTGTAACCGTCAATCCTTTCGGCATGCATCATTTCGGGATTAACGCCGGCCCCCAACCTTGCAAGAATTTCATATCCCATTGTTTCGCCGAAAGTCTGGCCGCCCATGCCATACATGTTGTTCATGAAATTGAAGATGATGGGTAATCCTCCTTTGTAATCTCCTTCCCACAGTGTTTTAAACTGGTCCATGGTAGCAAATGAGATACCTTCCCATACGGGGCCGCATGCTGCAGAGGCATCGCCAATATTGCAGACAATCAGTCCGGGTTTGCGGTTTACCTTTTTGTAAAGCGCGGCACCCACCGATATATCGCCCGAACCGCCTACAATGGCATTGTTGGGATAAATACCAAACGGGGTAAAGAAGGCGTGCATCGAGCCGCCAAGCCCTTTGTTGAAACCGGTTTCACGGGCAAAAATCTCGGCAAGGGTGCCATATAGAAGAAAGTTAATGGCAAGGTCTTTAACATCGCCCTTATGGCCTTTTTCAACAATTTTTAATATGGTACCATCGAAATAATTCTTCATGATCTCCATAAGTTTTTTGTCATCGAGCTGATGGATAGAGGAGAGCCCTTTGGCAAGAATTTCACCATGACTGCGGTGCGACCCGAAAATGTAATCCTCGATGGTTAGCGAATAGGCCATACCCACCGCTGAGGCTTCCTGTCCGATTGATAAATGGGCAGGGCCCGGGTGGTTGTATGAAATGCCCTGGTATTCGTTGGTGGTTTTTATCAGGTTGAGCATGGTCTCAAACTCCCTGATAATCTGCATGTCCCTCAGAATCCTGATGAAATCATCGTTTGAGAAATTGTTCTTTTCGTCTGCAATTGACTTATTGTACTGGTTGACTGGTATATCGGAAAAAGTGATTTTACCTGCTTTTCTTACCTCTTTCGGATTGATAAACTGTATTTTTGGCATATTCTGAATTTTAAAATGTAAATGCAATCTCTTTAAATATCTCTGACACGGTAGGGTGGGGGAACACAACCTGTTGAAGGTCTTTTACCCTCATCTGCATTTCGATGGCCATGGCAGCACCGTAAATTATTTCTGATGAAGGGTTACCGATGATGTGCACTCCCAGTATTTCGCCGTATTTTTCACCTGTAATCATTTTAATCAGCCCGTTTTTTCCTTCATTTTCTGCGATAAAACGACCTGCAAAAGCAAGGGGTAGTGTTGCCTTTTTGAATTTAATCCCCTGTTTAACTGCTTCTTCCTCGGTAAGTCCTACTGATGAAACCTCCGGGTTTGTGTAAACAACACCGGGGATGGCATCATACCGCATGATATCTTTTTCACCGACTATGTTGTTAACTGCTACTTCGGCTTCGCGATATGCAGTGTGAGCCAGAAGCGAAAACCCTGTTACATCACCGGCAGCATAAATATTCGGAATATTGGTTCTGCAATGATTATCAATTTTTATTCCCTTTGGGGTAAATTCCACACCGGTTTTTTCGAGGCCGAAACCTTCTGAATTAATTTTTCTTCCGACAGCCACCAGCAGGATATCTGCCGATACTTCTTTCTGTCCCTCTTTACCCGATATCACTACGGTATTTCCTTTTACTTCTTCTACTTTTGCGCCCAGGAAAAACTCCACACCCTTCTTTTTCAGTTCGTTGCGTAGCAAAGTGCTCATTTCGGCATCTATACCGGGTAGAATCTCGTCAAGCATCTCGAACACATTTACTTTGACTCCCATGCTGTTGAAGAATCCGGCAAACTCAATACCTATAACCCCTCCGCCGATAATGTTGATAGATTTCGGTAATTCTTTAATTTGCAATATCTCGCGGTTGGTGTATGCTTTTTCTTTAGTAAGGCCTTTAATTGGAGGAATGGCGGCCTCAGAACCGGTAGCAATAAGCAGGTTTTTGCAGGGGTAGCTGTTACCATCGGCTTTAATTATGATATGGTCTGGTTTTCTTTCTTCAATTTGGGCTTCGGCCATTATTACCTCTGCTTTTACCAGTTTCATTTTTGATGCAACACCGGCAACAAGTTTTTTTACCACTTTATCTTTCCTGTCCATGATTTTTCCAAAATCGAAAGAAACACCGGTACACGAGATGCCGTATTTTTCACCCAGCAATGCATTTTCGTAAAGTTTAGCCGAGTAAAGCATTGTTTTGGTGGGAATACAGCCTTCGTTCAGGCATACACCGCCAAGGTGACGTTTGTCGAAAATAACCACCTTCATGCCTTTGTGACCGGCCCTTTCGGCAGCTACATAACCGGCCGGGCCGGCGCCTATAATTCCTAAATCGTACATAAATTATATATTTAATTCAAGGTTTTCAATCTGAAGTTTTACTTCCCTGAGGAATGCCGATGCAGGCGCGCCGTCAAGGGCACGGTGATCGTAGGTAAGCGACAATCCTATAAACGGAACAAATCCTATGATGCCGTTTCCAACATCAGCAGGTCTCTGAACAATGGTGTTGATGCCGAGGATCCCCGATTGCGGCAGGTTGATGACCGGTGTAAACATTTCCACGCCAAAAGCCCCCAGGTTTGAAACAGTGAAAGATGCGGCAGTGCTGGCCAGTAATTCGGGGTTCACACTTCCTTTGCGGCAACTTTCTGCAAGTTTTTTAAGCTCTGCCGACAATTGCTCAATATTCATGTCATCGGCATTGCGAAGTGCAGGCACCATGAGTCCGCGATCGGTGTCAACTGCGATGCCAAGGTGTACCTTATTGAATGTTTTTATGGCATCACCCAGGAAATGTGCATTGATCGCAGGCATCTTTTTCAGGGCCTTTATCACACCATAACAAATCATATCATTAAGGGTGATGTTGGGTGAGTCATCAGTGTCGGCTTTTTTCTTGATTTTCGCCCTGTATTCAAGCATTTTGCGTGCATCGGCGCTCATATGATGTGTAAGCTGGGCAGAGCCCTGAAGCGATGCATGCATATTCTGTGCTATAATACGCCTGATATTTGATATTTTCTTAATTTCAAAATCGTCGGCGCCGGGTGTTTCGTGAGATAAATCGGAAGCCAGTACCCTTCCGCCAACCCCGCTGCCCGAAAGGGGCGCTGACGATCCTTCTGAAGTTGCAATTTCAGAGGCCAGACGGGTAAAGGTGCCGTGCAATTTTGCATAAGATTCAACGTCACGCTCGATAATCCTTCCCCCGGGGCCTGTCCCGGCAACCTGTCTGAAAGGTACCCCAAGCTTTTCTGCGAGGTTTCTTGCACGGGGTGAGATGCTGATTTCCCCGGTATGCTTTGCTGCAGTTTCCACGGGGATCTCGGGTTTAGCTTCTTCGGGCTTTGTTTCTTCCGCTGATGCCACTGATTCTTTTTCAACAACCGAATTTTTTCCGGAGGGCTGAAACTCTTCAGTATTTTCACCCGGATTACCTATTACCGCTACATTTGTAAGCACAGGTACTTCATCGCCATCGTTGAAAAATATTTCCAGGAGCGTACCTTCTTCAGGCGATTCTTCTTCAAAGGCTGCCTTGTCGGTTTCGTAAGAAAACAGTACATCGCCTTTTTTCACTGCCTCACCCTTCTTCTTGAACCATTGTGTAATAATACATGTTTCTACAGATTGCCCCTGTCTGGGCATGATAACAGGAATTGCCATTTGATTATATTTGTTATTATAATTATTTCAACATGTTAAAATAAGTTTCAATTAAAAATTGATAAATATTTTGAAAATCAATGAATTTAGTTTAACTTCGCAAAAGTAAAAATTTAAACTTGTATTTACAAGTTATTTCATAATAAATTTTTTGATAAACCAGACCTGATTTTGAATCGATTAGTTAAATTACTAAATTTCAATCTTTATTAATAGGGTTTATCTTTGATTATTCTGAAAAATGGCACAAACCCCACAATATCGTCGTATTTATGAATTGCTGCGTAAGCATATTGTTGACGGTGTATATAAAGAAGGAGATTTGCTGCCCTCTGAAAACGAGCTTTGCAGGGTTCATAACATCACCCGGCCGACAGTGAGGCAGGCACTCGATGCACTGGTTCATGGCGGATTTATAAAAAAACAGCAGGGCAAAGGGAGTATTGTAAGCAGCCTGCCGCAGGGCATAGGTATACTTTCGGTTTCGGGGACCACCTCGGCAGTAGGGATTAATAACCTGAAAACAAAAATTTTGACCGGTCCGGAAGTGAGGGCATGGGCCGGTGCGTTTATGTTTCCGTTAAGCCAGGTTGAGAAAGAATCGGGATATGTATACATTGAAAGGCTTCGGATTTTAGACGAAAAACCAATTTTCCTGGATGTGAATTTCCTGCCGAATATCAACCTGCCGAGGTTTACATCGAGAAGCTTTGAAAACCGCTCTCTTTTCGATATCCTGAGAAAGTTTTATAACATACAGGTAACCGGCGGGGAGCAGCGGTTACGGGCCATAAAAGCCGATGAAAACATCGGAAACCACCTGCAGGTGAAAAAAGGACACCCGGTTTTGCACCTCGAACGTAAGATCGCCACCAACAGGGTGGATTATTATTTTTACTCTTCGATATACTGTAATACAGATATTAGCGCTATTTACGGGGCGTTTTAAATACAATTATCCCAACCCCAGCAAAACCAATTCCAAATCTCTGCCATCAGCCATCATTTTTAACGGGGATTCAATAAATTCTTTTACTTTCACAAGAAAACTAACCGAATCGCGGCCATCAATAATGCGGTGGTCGTAAGAGAGGGCTAAATACATCATGGGCCGTATCTCTATCCTGCCATCAACAGCAACAGGACGTTCAACAATATTGTGCATGCCAAGTATGGCCGACTGGGGCGGGTTTATCAAAGGAGTGGAAAGCATCGAACCGAATACCCCGCCATTTGTAATGGTAAAGGTTCCTCCTGTCATTTCATCAACTGTTATCTTAAAACTCCTCGCTTTTTCTGCCATTTCAGCAATTTTTAGTTCTATTTCAGGCAGTGTCAGCGATTCTGTATTACGTATTACAGGTACCATCAATCCTTTGTCGGTCTGAACGGCAATACAAATATCCACGAATCCGGGGGTGACAATATCTTCACCTTCAATCATAGAATTTACTGCCGGAAATAAATTCAATGCTTGTGTAACTGCCTTGGCAAAGAACGACATAAAGCCGGGTTTAACGCCGAATTTTTCCTGAAACTGCTTCTGGTATTTTTTTCTCAGCGCTATTACTGCGCTCATATCCACCTCGTTAAAAGTGGTGAGCATGGCAGTTTCGTTCTTTACAGCTACCAATCTTTGACTGAGTTTTTTACGTAGTTGTGATATTTTCGAGCGCTGCATTTCCCTGGTTAATGGCTTTGATTGTTTAACAGTGCGGTCTTTACCCGCAGATAATACCAGATTTACCTCTTTGGTTGTAATTTTTTTAAGACCATTGATGATATCGTCTGCAGACAGCCCGTTTTCTTCCATCATTTTTTTTGCCAAAGGGGTTATTTTTACTGATGAACCGGAAATAACACTTTTTTTCGCTGAACCTTCTTTCTGCGAATCCTGGAGCAAAGTCTGTTTGTTTTTTTCCCGTGATTTCTCCGGTACTTCAGTTACTTTTTTCTTTCCGGCATCCCTTTCCTGCTTTAAAACTGGTGGTTTGGTTGCACTGCTGTCAATAGTGCCTGCCACGGTAGCCACTTTCACGGTTTCTCCTTCCTGAACAAGAATTTTAATCCGGCCTGCTTCGGGCGCAACAAGTGCCAGCGTGGCTTTGTCCGACTCAAGTTCGGCAAGTTCCTGGTCTTTTTCCACATAGTCGCCATCTTTGACCAGCCATGCGGCAATCTCGACCTCTGTTACCGATTCTCCGGGACTTGGTATTTTAAGTTCTGTAATCATGGGTTAAATTTTCTTTGAGCCGACTTTTTCATCAAAATACCTGTATTCTTCAAGAATTGATTGCCTTAAGCTTCCATCGGGGCATTGAAGGCCGCAATATTTATTGTTAAGTTCGCATACGCATTTCCTGAAAACTTTGCCAATAATTTCTTCCTGGCTTAAGGCATGCAACCTTGAAAGCCCGGTGGCAGGACTGCCGCTGGCTTGCCGAGAAACCGGCAAAATTTCAATGTTTTTAAATTCTTCCCTTACATGTCTCCAGGCACCCATGTTTATTGGCTCTTCCTGAACCCACAGCGTCAATATTGCATGTTTATATTTTTTGATAATTCCTTCGATTTTTTCAGCAGGAAACGGGTGCAGCTGTTCAATTCTTATCAGTGCAACATCCCTTGCATTGTATTCTTCTTTGCGTTCAAGAAGTTCATAATAAATTTTGCCTGAACAGAATACAAGGCGCCTGACCTCGTTTACATCCACATTTTGGTCGTCTATTACCTCTTCGAAATGTCCGTTTACCAGATCATCAAGGGTTGAGGAGCATTTGGGGTGCCTTAGCAGGCTTTTGGGGGTAAAGATAACAAGTGGTATCCTGAAGTTACGGTGAATACTTTGGCGCAGAAGATGATAAATGTTCGACGGTATTGTGGGGTTCACGATCTGCATGTTGTTTTTTGCCGCGAGCGACAAAAAACGTTCAATCCTGGCGCTGGAATGTTCTGGCCCCTGGCCTTCGAAACCATGCGGCAGGTAAAGCACAAGACCGTTCATGAGTCCCCATTTTTCTTCGGCCGAACTGATGTACTGGTCAACAATTACCTGTGCCACATTATGAAAATCACCAAACTGTGCTTCCCAAACCGTAAGCCCTTTAGGGGTGGCCAAAGCATAACCGTATTCAAACCCAAGCACGCCGTATTCGTTAAGCGGAGAGTTATAAATATTGAAGGGGGCCTGGTTTTTTGAGATGTATTTGAGCGGGGTAAAGGTCTTATCGGTATCTTCTATCACATGCGCAGCATGCCGGTGGGCAAAAGTACCCCGTACAGAATCCTGTCCGCTTATGCGCACCGGGTGGCCTTCGTATAGGAGTGTCCCGTAGGCTAGAAGTTCGCCCAATGCCCAGTCAACCATGTTGTTGTCGAGCATCTTTTTTCGCTCTTCAACCAGTTTTACAGTTTTCTTAATAAAATTTTCATCGGGCGGCAGGTAACAGATTTTCCCGCCAATAAATTTAAGCAGTTCTTTGTTAACCTCGCCGGGATAATGTTTCCCAAACTCACTCGTTACAGTATGTTTAAAATCTTGCCAGTCATTCCTGAGAAACTGCTGTATGTGTACCTTCCCGGATTTTTTAGATATTTCAAGCTTTTCTTCAAGAAATATATCAAAATCATTTTCCTGTTTTTTGGCTTCCTCTTCAGTAAAAATGCCTTCAGAGACCAATTGCCTGGCATAAATGTCCCGTGGATTGGGATGATTTGCAATTGCTTTGTACAAGGTAGGCTGTGAATATCTTGGTTCGTCCCCTTCGTTATGTCCGTGTTTCCTGTAAGAGAGGATATCAATAAAAACATCGGTAAAGAACCGTTGACGATATTCAATGGCAAGAAATACCGTATGAACCAGCGCTTCAACATCGTCGCCGTTGACATGAAAGATAGGCGCTTTGATTACTTTGCCTATATCGGTAGAGTATGTACTTGAACGGGCATCGAGGTAGTTGGTTGTAAATCCCACCTGGTTGTTGATCACGATATGAATCGTTCCACCGGTACGGTAACCGCTGAGTTCAGACATCTGTACCACTTCGTAAACAACACCCTGACCGGCAATTGCGGCATCTCCGTGGATAAGAATGGGAATTAATTTGGTAAAGTCGGTCTTATAAGTATGGTCAATCCTTGCACGTGAAATACCTTGGATTACTGGTGATACGGCTTCGAGGTGTGAGGGATTGGGCGCCATTTTCAGGCTGATCTGTTTCCCGCTTTGTGTTTTAACCTCGCTGCAATACCCCAGGTGATATTTAACATCACCCAGCGAAATAGAGTCGTCGTATCCTTCGGCAACAAATTCGCGAAAGATATCCTCATAAGGTTTGTTCAAAATATTTCCCAAAACATTCAGACGGCCCCGGTGTGCCATCCCGATTACAAACTCTTCAACACCAAGTTCAGAACCTTTTTCAATAAGGAAATGAAGTGCGGGTACCATTGTCTCGGTACCTTCAAGCGAGAAACGCTTCTGACCAACGAATTTTTTGTGGATAAAACTTTCAAATCCGGCGGCCTTGACAAGAAGTGAAAATATTTTTTTCTTGGTTTCTACCGGAAATTCTGTTTTGTTTTTCGACCCTTCCATCTTTTTTACCAGCCAGTCGAGCTTTTCAGGGTGCCTGATAAACATGTATTCAGCGCCAACTGACTGACAATATGTTTCGTGGAGAAATGCAACGATGTCTTTAAGTTTGGCCGGGCCAATACCCAGTTCTTTACCGGCCTGAAATTCGGTTTCAAGGTCGCTTTGTGAAAGGCCGCTGTTTTCTATATCAAGCGACGGGGTGTATTTGCGGCGTGTCCTTACAGGATTTGTTTTGGTGAAAAGATGGCCCCTTCTTCTAACCGTGTTTATATAATTGATAACCTTAAACTCTTTGTCAAGGTTATTGCTATAAGCATTGCCTGTTATCCCGGTGCCGGGTTGCAGGTTTGTCCGTGCAAACTCGAAGCCCCGGAAAAAATGTTGCCAGCTTTCATCAATACTTTCCGGATTATCAAGATACTGCCGGTATAATTTTTCAACAGCCCCGATTTCAATGTTTCCCAAAAAGGTAAATTTTCCCATTCTGTGCAAAATGTAAAAAAATTATCATAATAAATTTACAAAGATTTAACCACAACAGGCAATTCTGAATAATTTTTCCCCCGCTGTAATGCAATTAACGCTTCAGGCCTTATAATGTTCAATCAATCAGGGATTTTATTTGACACAATATAACACTTACTTATAATTATGTAAACACCAGCCATACAATACTTCAGGCTGTATAGAGGGTATTTTATGTTATCGTCTGATTTTATCTGCCATCCTGGTGAACCGAATAAATTATTTTTTGTTTAACTAATTTATTACTAAATTAAACTGTCTATGGCCTAAACCTTTCAGGATTTCATGCCTGAAAGGTTTTACCAGTGATTTATCAACTATGCTTCGACTTCCCGACTACCAAATCCGCCTGAGGCGGAGGCGGGTAGTCGAAGACACTTTATGATTGACACAAAACCAGATTGTATTTATTTTAAAACTGAATATAAAAATTATCATTTAAACACATGAAAATAGGAGTGTTAAAAGAAAGCAGCGGTGAAAACCGGGTAGCCATGATGCCCGAAACAGTAGCTTCTTTAAAAAAATTAAAAACAGATGTTTTAATCGAGCAGGGTGCAGGTACCAGTGCTTTTGTTGCTGATGACTATTACCGTGACGCAGGGGCCATCGTAGTTTCAAGGTCTGAGGTTATTGAACAATCTGATCTTTTGCTGTTCATCAATCCTTTGTCTTCCGGAGAAGTTAAAACCTTTGGTAATAAAAAGGTTCTGGTTGGGGCTATGAACCCTTACTTCAATAAAGAATTGGTTTCAGCCCTGGCCGAGGGCAATATCACATCATTTAGCATGGAACTTGTGCCGCGTATTTCCCGTGCCCAGTCTATGGATATCCTTTCATCAATGGCCACGGTAGCAGGCTACAAGGCAGTGATTGATGCTGCCATGAACCTGTCGAAGTTTTTTCCCATGTTTATGTCGGCAGCAGGCACCATTAAACCGGCCAAAGTTTTAATTTTTGGCGCCGGGGTTGCAGGTCTCCAGGCCATTGCCATTGCGCGTAAACTTGGCGCGGTAGTGGAAGTTTTTGATGTGAGGTCGGCTGTGAAAGAGGAAGTAAAAAGCCTCGGGGGAAAATTTATTGAAGTGGAAGGCGCCCTTGAGGATGCCGCTGCCGGAGGCTATGCTGTTGAACAGAAAGAAGAGTTTAAACAGAAACAGAGCATGCTGATCCACGAGCATGCCCTAAAATCGGATGTGGTAATCTGCACGGCCCAGATTCCGGGGAAAAGGGCACCCCTGCTACTGAAAAAGGAAACAGTTGATAAGATGTCCCCCGGATCTGTAATTGTTGACCTTGCCGCTTCTACTGGTGGCAATTGTGAACTTACCAAAAACAATGAAACAATTGTTCACCACCAGGTAAAAATCATCGGAAAATCCGATTATCCTTCTGATATACCTTCTGATGCCAGTTCGATGTACGCGAAAAACCAGTTGAATTTCCTTAGACTTATCATTGATGATAATGGCTCACTGAATATTGATTTCAATGATGAAATTATAAAAGGAACCTGTCTCACACACGCAGGCCAGGTATATCACAGCAGGGTAAAAGAGGTTTTAAATCTGTAAAATACCAAACAATGGAAAATATATTCATATTTCTCTACAGTTACAAAGAAGCCATTTTTATAATTGTGCTTGCAATTTTCCTGGGATTTGAAGTAATATCCCATGTACCTTCAATTTTACACACTCCTTTGATGTCGGGCGCCAATGCCATTAGCGGGGTTAGCATCATCGGAGGGATAATCCTGCTGGGGCATGCAGATCTTTCAACAGTTTCCCTGAACCTTGTGCTGGGTACCCTGGCAGTGTTGTTTGGCACGTTGAATGTTGCCGGCGGATTTGTGGTCACCGACCGTATGCTCGAGATGTTTAAGAAAAAACCTAAAAAACAGTAAGCAATGGAGAAGATACTATATACACTCGATGGTGCCTCGTTTACAGTCGGAGATACTATTCTCGAATACAGTTACCTGCTTGCAGCTATATTGTTTGTTATAGGCCTGAAGTACCAGAGCCATCCCGAAACTGCACGAAAAGGAAACATATGGGCCGGGGCAGGCATGTTGCTTGCCATGCTGACTACTTTGTTTTTACATAAAAACGATCAAGGACAGGCTATCGGGCTGATTAACATGCTGATAATAATCGGGGTGATTGTTGCCGGTTCGGTCATAGGTGCAGTAATTGCCCGGCGTGTAAAAATGACCGCCATGCCCCAGCTTGTTTCATTCTACAATGCTACCGGAGGGGCTGCATCTGCACTGGTGGCTATAATGGAGTTTTACAATCCTGAAAACAAAGCAGTGCTGGTTACACTTCTCGGTATAATCATCGGAACGCTTACTTTCAGCGGAAGTATGATTGCTTATGGCAAACTCGACGGTAAGGTAGGGGATATTTTTTCTCCGGTGATGAAATATGTAAATATAGGCATGATGGTTATTTTAGCCGGTCTTACAGTTATGTTTATGGTTTTGGGGCCGGATTTGCCATACAGGAATGAGCTCGGGATTTTGTTGATTGCCCTTGCACTGCTCTATGGTGTTCTTTTCGTAATGCCGATCGGCGGGGCCGATATGCCGGTAGTGATTTCACTCCTCAATTCGTTTTCGGGAATTGCCGCCGCCCTGGCAGGATTTATTTACCATAACCAGGCCATGATACTTGGCGGAATACTTGTTGGCGCAGCAGGTACCATTCTTACCGTCCTTATGTGCAGGGCTATGAACAGGTCGCTGCTGAATGTGCTTGTCGGAGCTTTTGGCGGAGGGGGAGCAGGCCCTGAAGGCAAAGAGGCGGGAACTATTAAAGAGATTTCACTGAGCGATGCAGCCGTTTTGCTGAGTTATACCCAGAAAGTGGTTATTATACCTGGTTACGGACTTGCTGCTGCGCAGGCACAGCACATCTGCAGCGACCTCGATAAGCTGCTTACAGGGAAAGGGGTGGAGGTGAAGTACGCCATCCACCCGGTTGCCGGACGAATGCCGGGACATATGAATGTATTGCTTGCTGAAGCTGATGTACCGTATGATAAACTAATTGAGATGGACGATATTAACCCCGAGATGCCCAATACCGATGTGGCTATTGTTATTGGTGCAAATGACGTTGTAAACCCGGCCGCTTATGATGATCCGTCAAGCCCGATCTATGGTATGCCGATTATTAATGCACATCATGCAAAAAATATTATCGTGATGAAAAGGGGGATGGGCAAGGGATATGCCGCTATTGAAAATTATCTGTTTTATGATGACAAAACCAGGATGCTGTTTGGCAATGCCAAAGAGACCCTTCAGAAATTGGTGAGCGAGATAAAAACATTATAAGAATGGTATATCGGGAGGTTTGAATAACCGTGATTATAATAAAACTGTTTATCGGTGTCTTTGCTTATTGCTGAATTGCTGCAATTTATCACTAAATGAACCTGCAATGGGTTTTATGAGGAAAAATACAAAGACTTTATACAAAGCCTCAGTTTTCTTTGATTGAGCGGTTTAGCTTTTTCACAGCATCTTCGAGCGACTCGTCGGGCTTGATATAATTATAGTCTTCCCAGTAGGTTTCGGGCTTTTGATGTATAAGGTCGGTGAAAATGGTTTCCGGCCGGGCAATTTCCCTGTACCTGAATTTTTTTACCTCCGTGGTGTCAATATCGGTTATAACCATTTCAAGTCTTGAACGATAGATTGAACTGAAAATCTGTCGTTTTTTTCGCATCCTGAAATCGGTTTCACTGCGTACAAAGTTTAGGTAATACTTTTGCCCGAATTCACGGTAACTTACCCTGTAATTTGCTTCAACAGGTTTTACAACCAACCAGCGGGGTTTTTTCACCACGAAACGGTCACCTGTCTTTTCAATTCCCTCTTTACTTAAGCTAAATTCAAAATTTTTAATTGCCAGGTTTTTTACATCAATATATATTCTGCCCTGGTAAAGCGGTTCGCCGATATGTTCTTTTTGTTTGAATACAATTACATAAGTTTCCCTGTCATTGTCAGAAATAATATCAGCCATCTGGTAATCGTAAACTTCAAAATATTCTTCCTGAAGGAAATCTGCAGGATTTTTAACAATGTCTAACAGAATGGTGGTGTTCAAACCAGCTTTTAACTTTACCAGCAAGCTGTCGCCGGTATTTATGTTTTGGCTTTTTCGGCCTTTCAGTACCCTTATCTGGTCATTTTCCTGCGCTTTTCCATAACCTGTTTTGTAGGTTTCCAGTACCGATTCGGTGATGCTCATGAACTCGTTGCCGCGCTCGATGGTCTCTCTGTAAAAAGATGTAAGGACGGATGGGTTTACGTTATAATTTTCCGGAATTTTTTTCAGGGCTGCTTTGAGCAGAAGAAGCGGTTCGGTTTGCCGTATGATCACTTCCTGTATGGGGATGTAATCGGTTTCCAACTCGAATACATGTTGATTATGTATTTCAGATAAAGGTCTTATATAAGTTTTATAACCGATGAATGATATTCCGAGGTTGTTGTTCCATAAAGAACCCGGAACTTTCATAACGAATTCGCCCTGCATATTGGAGACACTGCCCAGACTTTTGCCCACGATGCAGATATTGGCAAACGGCACAGGTTTTTGTGTCTGACGGTCAATGATGGTACCTGTAATGGTAAAGCTTTTCTTTGATTGAAGGCCTAACTGTTTTATGCTTTCAGCGTTTTCAACCCCTCTTCTGTAAAGAACAACCTGTTTTTCAAGTACGCTGTATTGTATCGTGGTATCTGAAATAACCGTGTCGAGTAATGCTTTTAGGGGAATGTTTTCAAGCTTCATGCTTACAGGTTTTTTGTCAGCAAACACATCCGGATTATAAGAAAAAAAATAGCTGATACGGGTTTCAATCTCGGAGAGTGCTTCTGCAATGCTGCAGCCGTTACATTCAAAAGAGATTTTCTGTCCCAGCACAGGGTGTTGCGCCTGCATGGGCTGAAATGCAAAGATGACCAACAGGCCCCCCATCATAAACTTTTGGATGTAATTGTTCATTTTCATCGCAGCATGATTTAGGCCAAAGGCGAAGATAACTTTTATTATTTAGTATATTCCTCCTGTTAAAACAAATACCGACCGCTCTTTGCTCACACCGAACTGAAAAGTTTCTGCCAGTACAGCGATTACCGATTGAAAGGTCTGGTTGTCGAAAGTATTGGTGTATGGCCATTCAAGAGCCTCCTTGTTTTCAATCCTGATTTTTTCACCATACACATGCTCAAGTACCTGGAGTACTTCGGCAAGCCTGGTTTGCGAAAAAACGATTTTTTTGGTTTTCCAGGCTATGATATTCTTGTTGTCGTTTATTAATTTTTCGGATGTTCTTTTTGAAAGCCGGCCGACATAACCCGGTTCAAGCATTACGGTCTGGTTCTCTTTGTCGGAAAGGTAAATTTGCACTTTGCCGCTTTCCACGAAGATCTCCACCGTGTTTTTGCCGGTGTTGCCGTTTACCGAAAAAGAGGTGCCCAGTACTTTTACCCTGGCATTACCGGCTTTCACAACAAAAGGGTGCGATGCATCGGCAGTAACTTCAAAAAATGCCTCACCTGTAAGTGATATTTCCCTCGTTTTATTGCTGAACCTGTGAGGGTATGTAATCCGGCTATCCCTGTTGAGGTAAACTTTTGAACCATCGGGGAGAATAGTTGGTATATCAGATACAGATGAAGTTACAGTAACCAACCCGCCACCTTCTGGTTTGCTGTCAAAAACAGTACGATAAATAAAAAACATACCAGCCAGGATAAGCACTGAGGCTGCAATGGCAATCCATTTTTTTGTAAGGGTAAACGGGTTTCGGGAAGGTATATGTAAAGCCTGCGGACTATTTCTATGCACCGATGCCTGAATCCTTTCCGAAACCTTGTCCCAGGCTTTGTCCACATTTACTGTTTTCATTTTTTTATATTTTTCCATTATTTCATTGTCATTCGTTAACCTGTTGAACAGGTCCCTGTGTTGACCATCTTTTTCAACAAGATGTTTTATTTTAGTTTTCTCCTCCTGATTGCATTCACCTGCAAAGTATTTCGAGAACAATATCCATGTGGAGTTTCGTGTCATAACGGTATAATTTTTCAGGTGGTTTCAAGATATGTTTTGATATTTTTCCTGAATAATTTCAGTGCTTTGCCCATGTTCGATTCGATAGTCTTAACAGACAAAGAGAGTTTTTTGGCAATCTCATGATATTTCAGTCCTTCAAACCGGCTCATTCTGAAGATGGTCCTTCTGGTCTCGGGAAGTTCGTCGAGTGTGCGGTCAATGATGTCGTTCAGCTCTTTCATATTTAATTCTTCTGAAACATCAGGTTCTGACAGCTCTTCACCGGCCTTTACATACTGTTCGTACCTGTTGGTTACCGACTTGTGTCTTAAAAAAAGTAAACACCTGTTGTAAGCCGACTTAAAAAGGTACGATTTCACCGAAGTCTCAATCACCAGTTCTTCTCTTTTTTCCCAGAGCCCTACAAAAAGGTCCTGAATGATCTCTTCGGCGGTGTCAATATTCTCGACAATTTTAAAAGCATAGTTACTTAAATAGGAGTAGTATTTTCTGAAAAGGATTTCAAAAGCTGCCATATCACTTTTTTTAATCCTTTCGAATATTTCCTTTTCTGTACGGAACATGCTTTTAATCGTTTGGATGTAAGTGTAAAACTATCAAAATCCAGTCATAAATGCTATTTAAAAAATCTTAAAAGGTGGCAGCCCGGCCTAAAACTAACCCTTGACAAACACCTAATCTTACCTGGCCGGGGCTGACACCTGAGATATATAACCCTAAGACTAATCGTTTCTGAGCTTCAATTTTTTGTTCAGTCTTTCTATTGCTGTTTCTATTGATTCATCAGGCTTGATATAGTTATATTCACCCCAGAAATTCTTATCGGCAAAGTAATTTACCTGGTCTGCAAAGACATCCGACATCTTGGCGGCTTCTTTGAATTTGAATTTGCTTACATTTGCGGTATCCCTGTCGGTAACGGCCATTTCGAACATGGTGACATAGGTTGAACTGAAAAGTTTCTTGTCCCACTTGCACTTAAACACAAGTTCCGACCTTACATGGTTTAAATACCATTTGCCGTTCATTTCGCGGTAATTAACCAGGTAGTTTGCATTTTCCACATCAAGTTTCATTGAAACCGGTTTTTTTCTGACCAGTTCCGAACCGGCAAGTTCTATGCCTTTTTCACTGAACCTGAAATCGGCACTGGTAAAGGCAAGTGATTTAACATCAAGATAAACCTTTCCCTGGTAAAGCGGAAAATCTATATTGTCTTTCTGGTCAAATTCAATAACATAGTTCTCTTTGTCGTTTATTTTTACTATTCCAGCCAGTTTAAAATCGTAATATTGAAGCATGTCCGGTGAGAGCAGGTTACCGGGGGTTTTTACCATATCGAGCAGGAATGAGGTTTTGGGGCCGCCCTGGAACTTGAACAGAATTGTATCCATCTTTTTAACATCCTGGTTTTTACGGCCCTTGTATATTTTTACCCTGTCGTAATCGAATGCATCTGAATAAGAAGATTTGTAAACATCCAGAACTGCCTCGGCTACCTCGATATAATTACGGTTCTGCTTTATGGTTTCGCGATAAAATCCAACCTGCTGCTCCGAATTGCCGGGATAATTGTTTTTCACATTTTTAAGCGCCCCCATTATCAGGTCCAACGGGTCCCCAGTCCTTATAATAACTTCCTCAATAGGAATCGGAGATGGTTCAAGTGCAATAACATTTTCATTTGCATCAAGCTCTTTCAGGGGGACAAGCAGATTTTTATAACCCAGGTAAGTTACACCAACTTTGTTAGACCTGGTGTTTATGGGTATTTTAAGAATAAACTCGCCATCGGAGTTGGTTACCGTGCCCAGGCTGGTGCCATCGAGGTAAACACTTGCAAAAACTACGGGCTTTTTTGTAGACTTATCAATTACCTTTCCCTGAAATGTGAGGATATTCAGGGTGTCTTTTTTTTCAAAGGCGCCTGCAAACGATGCCTGAAAAGCAAAAACTAAAAGCACTGCTGCAAGAACAACCTTTATCACCGGTTTGTAATTTTGTGTTTTCATGATCTTTAAAATTATTTTTTTATCAACTGAATAAGCATTGTTACATTATTAAGATACCCTAACCACAAAATACCCTATCTCTTTTTTAAGGTTTTTTTATCGGCTCTTGCTGTATCTGTTTTATTGGCTACTTTCCGGTCGTTGAAATTGTTATCTGTCAGCATAAGATGATGAAAATCATTGCCGCGGGGTAACCTTTCTCATCAACAGTATTTTGAACTGGTTCTGCCACTTCCTTATCTTTATATTCTGATTTACAATTGTTATATACTAAAAATCATATTCAAAATGTTTACCGACAGCGACGATCAAAAAATCAACTCATTTCTTACATTCAGGCTCGATGATGAAGTGTATGCCGTAAATGCATCCAATATTATGCATATACTCGAGATGCAGAATATAACCCATGTCCCGAAAGCCCCGGCATACATGCTCGGGGTCATTAACCTCAGGGGGACTGTCTTACCGGTAATTGACACGCGCAAAAAATTTGAGCTGGCAGACAAAGAATTTACCCCAAAAACCTGTATCCTTGTGCTTGAACTGGTTCTTGAAAAACAAAACCTTATTATTGGTACGGTGGTTGATGAGGTTGACGAGGTTATTGAAATTCAGGAACAGGATATTAAACCATCACCAGCCATTGGCGACAGGTATCATGCCGATTTTATTGAAGGTGTTGCCATTTACGATGATCATTTTATTATGATACTCAACCTCGAAAACCTATTGACAGCCAGGGAAGTTAAAACACTTTCCAGGGCTTCTGAATTTAAAGGTAAGGTTGAACAGATGTCTTAAATCTTTCCTTAAAAAGGGTCATTCTGTTATATTCTTTTCTGTCAGGTGAATTTATCTGACATATATTCTATTACGCGGCAGGTATAACCATTCAAGATAGAATAGCCTATCTTTATCTGAGGTTTTTGTTCATTTTTTGAAAAAAACTACAGGGTAGCCGCAAGTTGTTGCCCCAAACTGTGTCTAAAAGGTATTCATTTAAATGGATAATGACCGATTTGGAATACATCGAAGGACTTAAAAAGGGGGATGAGACCTCATTCCGTAACCTGGTGGAAGAGCATCAGCTTAAGCTGCTAAGGCTTTGTAACGGATTTGTGCATAGCCGCGAAGATGCCCTTGATCTTGTGCAGGAGGTTTTTATTGAAGTATATCGCTCAATTCATAGTTTCAGGGGCGATTCAGGCCTATCTACCTGGCTTTATCGTGTTGCCGTGAACAAATCATTAAATTTTATCAGGAAGCAAAAAAGAAAAACTTTCAGCTTAAGCAATAATATAGATAATGCTGCCAAACTTGATTTAAGAGATGAATCCGGGGCACCTGATGTTAGGATGGAACAGGGGCAGCGAGACTTTTTGATACAGAAGGCATTGGATTCATTGCAGGAAAACCAGCGTATCGCCTTTATCCTTAACAAGTATGATGACCTATCCTACAAGGAGATATCAGGCATTATGGATGTATCATTATCGGCAGTGGAATCGCTCATCCACAGGGCAAAGACTAACCTGCAGAAAAAATTATACAGGTTTTATAAAAAAAACCTGATCTGACGCGAAAGTTTTTTTGAAAATTATTGTCTAATAAATAAAATCAGTCAAAATGCAATGCAAAGAAATTCATAACGACTATATCGGGTATCTTGATGGAACCCTGGATGCCGAAACCAATAGCATGATCGAAGAACATTTATTGTCATGCAATCATTGCAGGGATTTTGTTGAAAGGCTTAAAAGTTTGCAGGTAACAATTGAACGGGAAAAGAATATACAAACCAGCGAAACATTTTTCGAAAATATTCAGGATAAGCTTGAACACTTACCCAAATCGCCTGATGTAAAAACCTATAGCCTCGCTTTTCGTATTGCAGCTTCTGTTGCCCTGATCATGTTTGGTACGTGGATGGGATTGTGGATCGGGAAAGGTTTTCACATGAATAGCAGCTTAAGTAATGATTACAAGGATGAAATTTACTATCTGTACGACATACAGCAGGGAATTGTTGAAAATAATATGTTATCAGATTTAACCGAATAGCCATGAAGACATTTTTTACGCAGAACAGATTAATCATTGGGATTTTGGTTTTTTTACTGGTTATGAACGTTGTTGCAGTGGGTTCAATTCTTTTTTACCGGAATAAAGCCCGGGACATATTAACGAATCCGCCATTTCCTGCGCAGCGTTTGCAGCGCATGCACCCCGAAGGAAGATATATGCAAAAATATCTCGAACTGGATGAAAACCAGTTTCAGAACTTCGCAAATGCACGGAACAGGTTTCACGAAAATGCCCGTAAACTGGCAAATGAAATAAGGGAGAAAAGAATGAAAATGTTTGAAGAGTTGGAGCAGCCGGAGCCTGACATGGAGAAGATAGGGAACATTGCTGAAGAAATTGGCAGGCTTCATAAAGAACTTAATATTGAAACTGGTAATTATTACCTGGATATTCGTGAAATATGTAATCCGGTACAGCGTGAAAAACTACACCGGTTTTTCATCCATACATTTCATGAAAGTGGTCCTGCGCCAGGCCATAGTCATGGGCGGGATTATGGCCACAGTAAGGAAAAATTTAGAAACTTCGAAGCTGAATAAATAAATAGAGTAAGTAAAATTGTATAATTTAAATAGTTATGATTATGAAAAACAAATTTTTTAATCGGAAAGCAATTGGTTTAACCTTGATAATCGTTTTAACCAGTGCATCACTTTTTGCCCAACGCGGAGGCGGATACGGAAAAATAGACGGGGACAGGCCATACGGCAACCGGCAATTTGGTAATATGCAGTATTGCAGCCAGATACCCAACCTGTCATCTGAGCAGCAGCAGAAAATTACCGGCTTGCAAACTGCAAATCTTAAAGAGATGAACAGTTACAGGAACGACCTTATGATCAAAAGGGCTGAATTGAATAAACTGCAAACCGAAAACAATGCAGATATCAATAAAATAAACGCCAAAATTGATGAGATAGGAAAGCTGAAGACCGAGATGGCAAAGAATCGTAACGCACATATACAAAGCATCAGGGGATTGTTGACTGATGATCAAAGGGCTTATTTTGATGCCCGAAGCGGCAAAAGGGGGACTATGCGTGGTGCGCGCAATGGTTCTTGTTACAGGATGAATTGATTCATACCAAAGACAGGCAAAAATACACGTATTTCATTACAAGAAAGTATTTTAAGCTGTATTTACCACGAATGCAATATAATAAAGGTGTGCATTCGTGGTTTTTTGTTTAAATAGTGTCTGTCTTTAAAGTCCGCATACTTCGTTGCGCTCGTCCTCAAAAAGGTCATTTACGCATGGTAAACTCCCCTTTTTCGGACTTTACGCGCCT
>JAFGPL010000270.1 GCA_016936215.1 Bacteroidales bacterium | reverse complement strand
TGCGGGTTAACCCCGATTTACAAATACTCAATTTTGGGGTTTTTACATAGCCAAAATTGATAGTATTTGTTAATCGTTTGAAAATTCTATGAATTTTCCGGGTTAAAGAACAGCCACACGACTTTATGGACAAACACTAATTAAACGACATTGATATAGAATCATAAAAAAAGACGGTTGAAAAACCGTCTTTTTTTAATCAACTCTTCATGTATATTATTAGTAACCCGGGTTTTGCATCGCCTGTTTTTCTTCTGTGGTCAAAGGTTTTCCCTGGTCATTATAAATACGGTCGAGGAAGGTCTGGGGAATAGGGCGTACATAATGTTTCTCGGCAATATTCGGTGCTGCCTCGGGATTGAAAGCTTTGGCACGGTTTATCAACGTTTTTGTGCGTGCCAGGTCCATCCAGCGGTGAAACTCGCCCACCAGTTCGCGCGACCTTTCATTAAGCAGGAAACACATCATGCGGTCGTAGTCGCTTGTATATCCCAGTTTGGTAATAATGGCCTCGTCTTCTGCAGGGAGGTTAGACACAGTATAGTTGGAGAGGGTTGTTGCTGCTGTAGCTTCTGCAATACTGAGTGATTCGTAATATGAATTTGTTTTTGCATGAGAATTACGAAGAATCCCTTCAGGGTAACTTGACTGTCCGGCCGAGTTGGTTTCGTATGCCACTCCCCCGTCGGTATAAGCGGCGCGGTCTTCGCCTTCTTTGAAAGCGGCGCGGTCGCGTACTTCGTTGATTACAACTATCGCGTCAGCAAATTTTTCCTGGCGGATAAGGGCTTCAGCCTTTATCAGGTATGTTTCAGCAACGCGTGCGATAATACCGTCGCGCGAACCTTCGGTATGGTTATGGGTAGGACGGGCGCCATCTAACCATTTGTTGAGTGAAGGGAACCTGTTGGTCAACCCTACTGCCCTTAAATGGTCGGTACTATCGGAATAGTAACGGCAATATGCATGCGGTACAGGTTTGCCTGTATAAGGGCTGAGGTAATATACGCCGGTATGATTGGTCATATTCACGGCATTTTTGTTAAAACGGGTATCACCTTTTTTATTGATGAGGTAGATTAAGCCCAGGTCGCCTTGGGCATAGGTGTATACAATACTGTCTATGGTACTTCCGTCTTTTCCCGAAAGCTGGCCTGCCGTTGCTGCATTGTTCAGGTTCTGTTTGGTGCGGAACGATTTCCAGAACCGTGAATCGTTTTCAAGGTCAAAGACATCGTAAATGTAATCCGATGTCCTTGTGCGCTGATATTCTCTTCCGCCTGCAATATCGCGTGTTAAACCGGTAAGGTTCATATATTGAGAAAGAAAATACAGGTGCATTGCATTTCCCTCTACAGCGCTGTTTGCATCAGAGAACTGGGCTGCAAATATAATTTCGGGAAGTCTTTCGTTTGCATCATCAGACTTGGTGAATGCAAATACATCGCGAAAGTCGGGCGCCAGGTCGTGTTTTGCAATCACTTCATCGGCAAGTGTAATTATCTCTGCCAGGTCGGCGGTCTTATGCGAAGAGTTCCAGTCGTCGTTAATTTCTGAACACCTGTACAGAAGGGCTTTGGCCAGGAAGTGTGCCGCCACATCTTTATACAGCCTTCCTTCTTCTGTTTCTTCAGCGGGAAGGTCTGCGTAAGCATCCCTCAGGTCGGTGATAATCCTGTTGACACATTCTTCTCTTGATGATCGTGCGAAATGACGGTCAACACCTTCAGAAGGCTCAAGTTTAAGCACTACCCCTCCGTATTGCTGAACAAGAGTGAAATAACTGTATGCACGGGTAAACAGCGCTTCGGCCTTGTATAATTTTTTTGCTGTTTCATCTTCAACAGCTTCGTCGAGGCTGGCCAATACCATGTTTGCCATGCTGATGGCTTTGTACATATTGTCCCATATAGCATCTATCATGGTGGTATTGATATTTACAGCTACAATGGCAGAACTAAGGTTTGATGTATAATCGTTCCAGGTGCTGTTGCTCCTGTCGCCACCAACTGTAAAGTGGTCAACACCATACTCGGTAGTGGTAAAACCCTGTTCAAAGGTAAAAGGATACCTGAAAGACCTGTATAGTGAAATAATAGCATCCTGCACACCTTCTTCGGTAGAAAAGTATTCATAGTCTCTTTTTGTCTTCAGTTCTTCGTCAAGAAAATCTTTAGAACATGAAGTTATGGCTGTTACAGTTAGTGCAACTGCCAGTATGGCCAATATATGTATTTTAAGTATGTTCATTTTTAATGTATTTAAAGTTTACATAATAAAGAATGATTTCAAACCGGATTTAGAACCCAATATTTACCCCAAAAACAAATCCCCGGTTATAATGCAGCGTACCGTATTCACCATCCCTGAACTTAATGTTAGACCACAGCATGCCGGGATTTTGTGCCTGCACGTAAAGCGTAAGGTTGTCCATTCCTGCTTTTGACACCATGTTTTTCGGGAATTGATACCCAAGGGAAATATTACGTAATTTCAGGTAAGAGTTATCTTTAAAATATGTAAGTGCATAGGGGTCCCCGCCGCCTTCATCTCTGAATGGTTTCTGGTATTCTGCACCTATGTTGTCCGGGGTCCAGTAATCAAGTACCCGCTGGTCGCCAAACATACCTGTGAGCGCTTCGCTGACATCTGCATCATATTTCAGGCGTCCGACAATTATCACCGACAATTGCCAGTTTTTGTAGCTGAAATTGTTATTGATGCCCAATGTCCATCGTGGCCGCCTGTTGGCGATAATTTTCTGGTCCTCGTTGGGGGTAATCTGGTAATCATCATTTTGATCAGCTACCTTAACATTGCCGGGCTGGAAATCATGTCCGTTGGCATTGAACCGGGCTATTTCTTCGAGGTCTTCCTGGCTGTCGGTCCACAAACCAAGTCTTTCGAATGAGTATACTGATTCGATGGACTTACCGATGAACCAGCCACCGTTTGACCCGCTGCCGATCATATCTTCTTTACCATTCATCAGCTCTACCACTTCATCTTTTTGCCATGCAGCGTTAAACCTTGATTCCCAAGTGAAATCATTCATTTTCACATTTACAGAATGAATGCTGATGTCCACACCGGTGTTTTTTGTTTTGCCTATGTTGGCATAGGTTGCTTTATAACCTGATACACTCGGGAGGGCAACGGCCATGATAAGGTCATGGGTCCTTGAGGTATAAAGATCAATTGAACCTGAAATTCTGCCCTGGTAAAAGGTGAAATCAACACCTGTATTGTACTGTATGGTTCTTTCCCATCCCAGTTCAGGATTAGAAACGGTGTCGGTTGTTATATAACCTGTGTTAATACTGTTCCCGAACGGGAATTGTATGGCATCAATTTCGCCTTTTGTATTATATGGCCTTACAGCAGCATTTCCTGTTGAACCATATCCCAAACGAAGTTTCAGCAGGTTAATCCAGTTTATGTCTTTCATAAAGGGTTCCTGGTCCATTCGCCAACCCAGGGCTGCGCTGGGGAAGAAAGACCATTTATGCCCGTCGGCAAGTTGGGTTGCACCGTCCCAGCGGCCAGAAACAGTAACAAGGTATTTGTCTGCCAGGTTGTAGTTGAGCCTGCCCATGTATGACAACAAACGGCGTTCTGTCAAACCTGTACTCCAATGATCCAATGAAGAAACTGTTCCCAGGGCATGCCATAATTCTGTTGAGGTAGCGATATTCTGTGCATCCATGTAAGAGTTTACCTGGTTCCAGCTTGAGGCTGTCTGCAACAGCGTTACGCCGATTTTGTGAGCTTCGATAGTTTTATCATAATAGAGCAGGTTGTCGAGTGTCCAGGAGAAATCGTTGTTGGTAGCATAACTTGCAAAAGAAGGGCCGCCGCGTGTTACGCTCCTGCCGTCATTGTAAATGCCATTCTGGTAATTGCGGTAGTCAGGGCCAAAGTTTATCCGGTATTTCAATCCTTTAAAAATCTCTGCCTGTGCATATAATGTTCCCATAATACGCAGGGTCTCACGCTGGTTGGTGGAGTATTTCCACTCATCTACCACATTGGCAACGCGCGACTGGCCGCCGGGAAATGTTACCAGGTTGCCTTCTGAATCGTAAGGCAGGGCATATGGATATATTTTGGCTGCTGAGGCGATCAGGCTGCTTCCTGTCCTCATCGAAGCGCCGGCATCAGACATGCCATAATCCTGGAACATATAGGTGGCATTTACATTAGCGCCGAACTGGAACCATTTTTTCGGTGTAAGGTCAATGCTGGTTTTAACGGTATAGCGTTGAAATTCCTGGCCTTTTGTTGTGCCCTGGTTATCGAGGTAACCGATAGAGCCGTATGCTTTCATGTTCTCTGTGCCCCCGCTTGCGCTCAGGGTATGCTCGTGGGTGATATTTGGCTGAGTTACCTCGCCCATCCAGTCGAAAGTTTGTATCCTAGACGGATCCCATGTACCGGTCTCCCATCCTCTTTGAATATTTGCCCATGCAACAGGGTCGGCGGTAAAGAGTTCTATTTTATTATCGTTTTCAAGGCTGGGCTGGTTGCCGGGAGTTAAACCATTCGGGTTTGTCCCGCTTACGGGGTTTCTGTTATAAGCACCCCAGCGGATAAAATCTATGTATTGAGCGGCGTCCATGAACTCGCTTCTCCACACCATTTTCTGTGTTGTAACAGCCCCTGAATAATTCAGGGTAAGACGACCACTTGTGCCACGCTTGGTGGTAACGAGAACAACGCCATTTGCGCCACGTGAGCCGTATATGGCCGTTGCCGAAGCATCTTTAAGAATATCAATAGACTGGATATCGTGCGGGTTGATGGTTTCGATACCCGAACGCGACATCAGGGGGATACCGTCTACTACATACAAGGGGTCTGGGCTTGCTGATAAAGAACGAATACCACGAATGGAAATAGACCCCAGTTCACCGGGGCGTTCGTTGGTGGTGATATCCACACCTGCAGCATTTCCCTGTATGGCTTCGAGGATATTGTTCACCGGGCGTGATGTTAATTCTTCGTTGGTAATTGAAACAATAGCCCCTGTGACATCGGTTTTGCGCTGGGTGCCATACCCGACCACAACAACCTCGTCGAGTTGCAGCACATCTTCCTCCATCACCATATTGATCTCTGTTTTATCTGCCACCGGAACCTCTGCGGGCAAATAGCCTATGGATGAAAAGACCAGCACTGCTTCGGGACCGGAAACGGCAATTTCGTAATTACCGTTAAAATCGGTAATGGTACCGTTTTGGGTGCCTTTTTCAACAATATTTACACCGGGTAGCGTTTGCCCGTTTTTATCGGTGACTTTGCCACTGATGCTTAATTGCTTGTTTTTTATCAATTGATTTGAAGGGGCAATTACCACCAGGTTGTTTTCAAGCAGAAGGTATTCGTTGCCTGATTTCTTAAGCAAAGCAGCCAGGGCTTTTTCTATCTCTTCGGCTTTGAGGTCAATTGAAATGAACTGGTTCTCAATTGACTTTTCATTGTATAGAAACCGGTATTCCGATTGTTTCTCAATGAGTGCAAATGCTTCTTTTAAAGGTGCATTTTCAAGGTTCAGGTTTATTTTCCTTGCCTGCGGAAACGATATGGCAGACAAACTCATCAGGTTAATAATTAAAAGAACAGTAGTAAGTTTCATGGTTAGTAGCATTTTTTTAAAGCAAGTTTTTTCCCTGCTTTGTAGCAAAGTTTTAGGCTTTTTCATAGTTTTACTTGTTTTTTAAATTAAACTTTCATTTATACATGTGACAGGAGGTTTGGCGGACTTCCTGTCTTTTTTTTGCAGTGTGTGTGGGTTATGTCATATGTATAAGGTTTTGGTTTTTAAAATAATATTTGGGTTAATCTTTATGGCAAACTGTAGATTTCAATATGGTTTTTGGTCATTTTATACCCGAGGGGCTCGGCCATTTTTAATGCATTCAGCACCTGTTCGATTGATTCGTTCTCAAACTTACCGGTAAACCGTTCTCTCTTAAGGTCGGGTGATTTGATGTCTATCGTAACATTATACCATCTTTCAAGCTGGATAACAAGGCTTTCAAAATACTGGTTGTCGAAGATCAACTGGTTGTCTTTCCATGCAGTTTCAAGGTGTGTGTCAATATCTTTTTGCAACGACATCTGATCTGAGACCACCGAAGCATTTTTGGCCTTCAGCTCTTCTTTTTCGGTAATGGTTAAGCTGTTGAGATCTTTCACATACACTGCTTTTTGATTTGGTTTTAGCACTACAGGAGCAGATTTTTGAAGTGACAGCCTGCTGCCCTTAATATCTTCTATTTCCAGCGAACCGGAAACAAGTGTGGTAACAATGGTACTTGATTCGGGGTAAGACCTGATATTGAAAACAGTACCGAGAACCCTGACAGAAATATCGGAAGTCTTTACGAAAAAGGGATGTGCCGAATCGGCCTTAACTTCAAAGTGTGCTTCACCCTCGAGGTATACCTGTCGTTCTTTTTCAGTAAAAACTGCAGGGTAAATGAGTTTGCTGCCGGAGTTAAGGTTTACCACCGAACCATCAGGCAGGTGAATTTTTGATTTAGAACCGTAAGATACCATAATTTCGTTCATCCCCTGGTTTGCCAGAGGGGCCGGATAATTATCCTGTTGAACCAGAGATTTAATAAGCCACGCTATGGAAAAGGCAAGGACAAAAACCGCGGCGTATTTCCAGGTTGATAACCAAACCTGTCTTGTCTTAGCCGCTGTATAGCTGCTGATCAACTGTTTAGGCCCTCCTGTCATTATCTTTTCATGAATCGAGGAAAGCATTTTTTTCTTGTCCAGTTCCGACGGGTGTTTTGGCGTTGTGTCCCAGGTATTCAGTAAATAATGGTTCATATCATCAGAAGGGGTATCCCTCTCAAGTTCTGAAGATAGTTCCTTTAATTCTTCAGCCGTAACAGATTTTTTCCATAAACGGCAAATAATATCCCCGATGAAGTGATGATCTTTCATTTGTTTTATTAGTATTACTTATATAGCATGAATTAGATTATTCCGTTATTACATGGCGGAATAATTTAAAAATTTTTCTCTGAAATAATCCAAAGCTTTACGAATCTGTACATCAACGGTGTTCTCGCTAATATCGAGTTTTTGTGCTATGTCTTTATAAGACAAGCCGTCAATCCTGCTCAGTTTGAATATTTCCCTTCTTTTTGGTGGGAGCTTTTCGAGGTGTTTCTGAAAGAGTTCGTTCAGTTGCCGGTAATTAATGGTGTCTTCGGTAACCGATTCATTTTTTGTACCCGTGTGTGACAGATGCAGCAGATATCGCTGGGAATAATATCTTTTACGATAAACCGAAAATATCTGGTTGCGTGCAATACCTGAAATATAAGCTGAGATTGAAGCATCGGGATCAATTTTTTCGCGGTTGTTCCAGAGGGCAATAAAAACCTCCTGGGTAACATCTTCTGCATCCGATTCTTTGTTAAGCAACCTGCGACAGAAATTGTAGACTTTGTCGGAATATTCCTTAAATAACCGATCAAAAGCATTTACATCACCCTTTTTGAGTTGAGAAACCAGTTTTTTTATTTCCAGGGTATCCATCATGCAAAATTAAGTAAGCGATGTAAATTAAAAGGCACTTAAGTTTAGTTTTGTATTTGTCCCTGCCTAAAATGAGTTTCAAATATACATTTTTTATTTTTAGCTTTCATTTTTCAATGTAGTGGCTGTGCAATTCGATGGTGAGTGATTTTACAGTCTCTGAAAGTTTTCGCGGGCTCACGATCTCTGCTTTGTTTCCATAAGTAATAATCCATCGGGCCATATAATCCATCGAGTCGGTCATAAAGTGCATCTCGAGGCTGTCGCCAAGGTCTTTTTCATCAACAAAACCATAATAATACCTGGTTTTTTCAACAAAGCCAAGTACAGATTTTTTAAACCTTAATACTACATGTTCGAGGTTATTTAACTGGTACAGACCGTTGAGAAAATCGTGCATTTGCATTCGTTTGCCGGGTTTAAATTGTTCTGTGGTAGTCCGGAGCTCTTTTATCCTGTCGAGCCTGAAATCGCGGTAGTCGTTTCTAAGGCGGCAGTATCCGAACATATGCCATGCAAAACCGTAATAACACAGCCCGATTGGTTCTACGAGCCTGTTCTCAGACAACTTGTCGGTGTATTGGGCGTAATAGTCAATGTTCAGGACTTTTTTTGTCGCCAGGGCCTGTTGAATATCGCTCAGAAAATTATTTGGGAAGTTGTATACAGAATTGCTGAAATGGTTCAGGATGGTGATATTCGGTGTGAGCGATTCAAGATAGTCTTTGTCTGTTGAGGGTAATACAGATTTGATTTTATCGAGTGCAGATTTGAAATGTTTTTCAATGGAAGGGTCGGTGAATTTTTCCACAAGCTTTTCGGCGGTAAGCATCGCGCTTGCTTCGGTTTTTGTGAACATTACCGGGGGAAGGTGGTATCCTTCGGTAATGTAATAGCCTACACCGGCTTCAGCGCCGATGGGGATGCCGGCTTCTTCAAGCGCCCGGATATCACGGTACACTGTGCGTTTGCTAATCATGTAACGGCCGGCAATCTCTTCTGCCCGAACCACTCTTTTGGACTGCAGCATAATGAGTATGGCCGTGAGACGGTCTATACGGTTCATGTAGGAAGTTTTAGTGAGGTTAAATTTACGTTGTTTTTTGGAAAATGCATGCTTGTAATATGAAGCATCTCTATAACACCCTTGTCATGCTGTCGGAGGAAGCATCACCATAACACCCTTGTCATGCTGAACGTCAGTGAAGCATCTCATTGGGAAGTGTCTATTCATTGAAGAAGTTCCTTCGCTGCGCTCAGGATGACAAACACACGTTCTCTCTTTGTCATGCTGACGAAGGAAGCATCTCATTGAAAGTGTCATTGCATTGAAGAAGGTCCTTCGCTGTGCTCAGGATGACAATCACACATTACTCCCTCTTTGTCATGCTGACGGAGGAAGCATCTTATTGAGAAGCATCTTTTCATTGAAAGAAGGTCCTTCGCTGGTGCTCAGGATGACAATCACGCAGCACTCCCTCTTTGTCATGCTGACGAAGGAAGCATCTCATTGAGAAGCATCTTTTCATTGAAGAAGTTCCTTCGCTGCGCTCAGGATGACAACCGCACGCTCTTTCTTTGTCATGCTGACGGAGGAACTTAGCGTAACGGTTTCACGAATCACGCTTCTGCGTGATGAGTAACAAAGCATCTCTTTGGGAAACATCTTTTCATTGAAGAAGTTCCTTCGCTGCGCTCAGGATGACAATCACGCAGCACTCCCTCTTTGTCATGCTGACGAAGGAAGCATCTCATTGGGAAACATCTATTCATTGAAGAAGGTCCTTCGCTGCGCTCAGGATGACAACCGCACGTTCTCTCTTTGTCATGCTGACGAAGGAACTTAGCGTAGCGGTTTCACGAATCACGCTTCTGCGTGATGAGTAACAAAGCATCTTATCGAAAAATATCTTTTCGTTGAAAGAAGGTCCTTCGCTGCGCTCAGGATGACAACCGCACGCTCTTTCTTTGTCATGCTGACGAAGGAAGCATCTCTTTAATAGAGTTATTGCAATGAAGAAGGTCCTTCGCTGGTGCTGCTAATGACACGATGGTAATAGCCTTCGACTTCGCTCAGGCTGACTAAGGTGTCAACTAATTATTAAATAGTGGTTTAGCACTA